>NZ_FLUY01000128.1 GCF_900092655.1 Candidatus Thiosymbion oneisti | reverse complement strand
TTCGGTAGTGGATAAATTCTAAATGCTGAAGTCTGCCAACCCCTCCCTCGTCATTCCGGCAGGGATTGCCGGAATCCAG
>NZ_FLUY01001549.1 GCF_900092655.1 Candidatus Thiosymbion oneisti | reverse complement strand
TCCGCGGCGCGGAGCTTCCGCGTTCCCACGCGGCGCGTGGGAACGAGAGAAAATCTGTTAATTGAGAACGCCCCCTAGGAGTCCAACGATTAGGATCCATGAAGCAATCGGCCCTTGCCTTCGATAGTGACGCCGATCCGGCTGTCGGCGGCGCGGTCGGCGACCTGTTCGGCACGGACCCCGAGGCCACCCGGTCCTATGTCATCGAACAGCTGGAGGTCTTCAACTGGGGTCCCTTCAACGGCCTGCATCGCATCCGGATCGACCCCCAGGGCACTGCCGTCATCGGTCAGACCGGCAGCGGTAAGACTACGCTGGTGGATGCCCTGATGACCCTGATCGCCGAGCGTCCTCTGTATAACCTGGCCTCCACCGGCGGCCACGAGAGCGACCGCGATTTGATGTCTTACATCCGCGGTGTATCGGGCGAGGGCAACGAGAGCGGCGACAATGCCCATATCGCCCGTCAGGGGGCGACTGTCACCGCCTTGAGTGCACGCTTCGGGGATGGCCGGCAGCCGGTTACCCTGGGTGCCCTCCTGTGGCTGGATGGGACCAGCTCGGCCATGCACGACCTGAGGCGATTGTGGCTGTTCAGCCGCGACGGTGCGCTCGGGGTCGGCGATTGGCTGCCGGTGCTGCGTGCAGGCGGTGCGCGGGCCCTGAAGCAGTTCCTACGCGATCAGGGCAGCTCGCCCCACGACACCAAATCGGCCTATCTGGCCCAGATCCAACGCTTCTTCGAGGTCGGCAGGAACGCCTTTGCCCTGCTCAACCGGGCGGCCGGTCTCAAGCAGCTCAACAGCGTGGACCAGCTCTTCCGGGAGTTGGTACTCGAAGACAAATCCGCCTACAAACGCGCCGAGGAGGTGGTCGCCGGCTTCGATGTGCTCACGGATATTCACCGCGAGCTGGAGATCGCCCGCAGTCAGCAGCGGTCTCTGCTGCCCATCGAGACCGAGGAGCGAACACGCCGACGCAAGGTCGCCGAGGTCGAGCGGCTCTCGGATCTGCAACGCATCCTGCCTGTCTGGTTTGCTACCCACGCCTGCCGCTTGTGGCAGCAGCGACACGCAGCGATCAGCACCGAGATCACTGCGCTGCAGGACCGCACGCTGGAGTTGGAGCAAGAGGAACAGCGGTTGCAGGATCAGGAGGACGATCTGCACCGCATCTACATCGAGGCCGGCGGGGGCAACCTCGAGCAGATCGAACGGCTCATCGCCAACCAGCAGGGCATCGTCCAACTCTGTGAAAACACGGTCGCCGACTACCAGCGACTGATTGCCGGGCAGGGCCTGGACCCCGAGCTCAGCGCGGGCACCTTGCATCGCAACCAGGAGCGTGCCCGACGGATGCGCGCCGAGCAAGGGCCCCTGCTCGAACAGCTGGAGCAACACCGCGACGAGCAATCCGGCGCAGCACTCAACGCCCGCAACGCCGTCCGGACCCTGGAACAGGAGTTGGACCAGGCCAAGGAGCATGCCCATTCCAATTTGCCGGGCAATTATCTGGGCTTCAAACGCGACCTGGCCGCGGCCCTGGGAGTCCCGGTCGGTGACTTGGCCTATGTCGCCGAGTTGGTGGAGGTAAAGCCGGAGGAGCAGACCTGGCGGGGAGCCATCGAGCGCGCCTTGGGGGGCCAACGTCTGCGGTTGATCGTACCCGGTGAGCGGATGGCCGCAGCGCTCGCCTGGGTGAACCAGCGCCACAACCGGCTCCACGTGCGTCTGCTGGATGCGGCTCAGCACCGAGGGCCGGCGCGCTTCTTCGACGACGGCTTCACGCACAAGCTCAACTTCGCCGGGCACCCGTTGTGTGAGGCCCTGAAAGGCTTCCTGGCCGAGCATGATCTGCACTGTGTGGCGGACACCGACCAGTTGCAACGGACCGCCCACGCCTTGACCATGCAGGGGACCATTTCGGGCCGGCGGGGTCGCTTCGACAAGCAGGACCAGCGGGCGCTGGACCAGGGCTGGATGACCGGCTTCGACAACCGGGACCGGGTACGGCAGCTCGCAGGTGAATTGGAGCAGGCGCGGGATCAGGTCCGTATTCAAGCGGCGGCCTTCGACCGGGCCAAGCAGGAACACGAGACCCTCCGGCAGCAGTTGGTGCTGCTGGAACGGCTCGATGAGCTGGACTTCGCTGCGATTGACATCGAGTCCGCACGGGCCGAGCTGGAGCGGCTGCAGGCCCAGCTGCGGGCCCTACAGGACCCGGAATCCGAGACCTTCCGTGCCCGACAGGCCTGGGAGCAGGCCAGGCAGAGGCTGCAACGGCAGCGCGGGGAGCTCCGGACGCAGCGCGAGACCATCGGAAGTCTGAAGGCCAACCTGGCGCGTGCGGACGAGCGACTGAGCTCGGCGCGTAACCGGCGTGGCAGCGGTCTGAACGATGAACAGACGGCCCTGGGTGACGGTTACCTGAAACGACCCGATGCCGAGGCCATCGAACGCCTGGACGACCTGGAGCGGGAGGCCGCGACCAGGCTGCAGCGGGAGTTCGAGACCGCCGGCACCGGCTTGGCCGGCTCGGAGAACAAGCTGATCCGCCTGATGAACCAGGCCCAACGGGAGGATACGGGGGCCTTGGCCGAGGTCGGGACCGAGCTCCGTGACGTCCCTAATTATCTGCAACGGCTCGAGGTCTTGACCAAGGAGGCGCTGCCCGAGAAACTGGATCGGTTCCTCGGCTATCTGAACAAATCCTCCGACGAGGGCGTTACCCAGCTGTTGGCCCACATCGACAACGAGGTATCCATCATCGAGGAGCGCATTGCCGGACTCAACGAGACCCTGATCCAGGTCGATTTCCAGCCCGGACGTTACCTGCATCTGGAGCCGCGCAAGGTGATCCATCAAGCGTTGACCGATGTCTACCGGGCGCAGAAGGTACTCCGGAGCGCCGCACTCCAGGACGACCAGGGCGAATCCCACTATCGCGCTCTGGTCGAGCTGGTGCGGCAGCTGCGGGATGCGGTGGAACGCCGCAAGACCGCCGGCGCGCGGGCCTTGTTGGACCCGCGCTATCGTCTGCAGTTCTTCGTCAAGATCATCGAGCGCGATGGTCGGCACGTCATCGAGACCCGTACCGGTTCCCAGGGCGGCAGCGGCGGCGAGAAGGAGATCATCGCCAGCTATATTCTGACCGCTTCCTTGAGCTACGCCCTCTGTCCCGACGACCTGGGCCGGCCCCTGTTCGGCACTGTGGTGTTGGACGAGGCCTTCTCCAAGAGCTCCCAGGCGGTGGCGGCCCGCATCATCGAAGCGCTGCGCCAGTTCGGTCTGCATCCGCTGTTCATCACCCCCAACAAGGAGATGCGGCTGCTGCGAATGCACACGCGCTCGGCGGTCCTGGTGCACCGACGCGGCCAACAGGCGGTTACCGCTTCCTTAAGCTGGGAAGAGCTGGACCGACAGGCCCACCAGCGGCTCCAGGGTGAGGACACCTGATGCCTTGCTGACCAGGTGGCTGGTGTGGCTAGACGCACGGAAATAGTGTATCATCATGACGCATGTGTTTTGATGCAACCAAGGGAACATGATGCCATGCCCTCGCTGCAAATCCGTGATATGCCCAATGATCTGTACCAGGCCCTCACCTTCCGAGCCCGCCAGGAACACCGCAGCCTGGTCCAACAGGCAGTGGTCGAGCTGCGGCGCATTCCGGCACTGACCGCCGGTGAGCGTCGCAAGGCGGTGATCGCCCGCATTCGCGCTACCTTGCGGCAACCCGACGAGTCTCTGAGCCCTGCGCCCGAGACGCTGGTGCGCGAGGACCGAGAGCGTTAGTACCCCGTTTTGCCTTATTTTTCGGGTAGTGGTTAAGGTTTAAATGGGAACATCGCCAATAGCAGTGGGTTGGGCACGCCACAAGCTGCACTCCCTCTCCCGGCGGGAGCGGGGGCGAAGCGGTCAGGGCCGTAGGATGCGGTGAGCGCGGTAGGTCTTACAGGATGGCACCACGAGGAGGCGCGAACCGCATCGATGGATACCCGCAGCGAACCGCATCAACCCACGTAATAGCAAGTCCTCTTTCAAGCTCGCGCAACAACGCAGCTGGCTGCTTCTCGCCGCGTCTGAAGGGAGCCCCCCAAACGCACCAAGGCGGCGTTACAGCGTTTGGCAATAGAGCGAGCTATTCCCTGCGCGCTGTGCCTAGCCGTGGCGCGTTTGGAGGGGCTCTGAGACTGTAAAATAAGGCGAAACGGGGTACTGGAGGATGCGTTTAGTGCTGGATGCCTCCGCCGCGGTGCGACTGGTAATGCGCGCCGAGGCCGCGGACAAGTTGCTTGAGCCCGTCTCGGCAGCGACGGTGGTGATCGCACCGAGCCTCTATGCGAGCGAGGTAGCCAACGCCTTGTGGAAGTATGTGAAGGCCGGCAGCCTGGAGGCGGAGACAGCACTCGGGCGGTACGAAGAGGCCATCAACCTGATCGATGACTTCACCCCCGATCGGGAGCTTGCAACAGAGGCCCTCACGGAAGCGGTACGATATCGGCACCCCGTCTACGATCTGCTCTACGCCGTCCTGGCCAGACGCACCGGGGGCGCCCTCCTCTCCATGGACCAGCGCTTAAAGACGCTCCTCGATCGGATGGGGATCGACACCATTAGTACAGCCGTACCCAAGTATCGATAACATGGAAATCGTTTTTTTGCCGCAATAAACGCCAAGCGGTCGTAATCGGCTCACCATTATCGACGGTTCTTGATCCATTTGCGTTCATTTGCGGCTAAGAAGCCGTTTGGTTAAAACGGATCCCAGCGTCTAACCTCGGGTTGCGTTAAGAGGCTGTCTAAAAACTAATACATTGGTAGTGGTAAATTCTTAAATGGCAGCGTGGAGCGGTTCATCGACTACTCCCGGTTTCTTTTTGGATCCCCTCACCCTGGCCCTCTCCCGGCGGGAGAGAGGCGAAGCTCGTAGGTTGGGCAAAGCCGCCAGAGCAATGCCATTAAGTTAGCTGCCGGCCGCTGGTCGTGGTAGGTCGGGTTAGGCGCGTGCTTCGGTGTTCGGTTGGGTC
>NZ_FLUY01001547.1 GCF_900092655.1 Candidatus Thiosymbion oneisti | reverse complement strand
AGGTTGCCGCCGCACTCCAAAACGTCCGGTGGTACCCTTCCATGATCCTTGGCAGTCCGGAATCCATAAAGAGCCAAGA
>NZ_FLUY01001545.1 GCF_900092655.1 Candidatus Thiosymbion oneisti | reverse complement strand
TTGGCTCTTTATGGATTCCGGACTGCCAAGGATCATGGAAGGGTACCACCGGACGTTTTGGAGTGCGGCGGCAACCTGACCCCGATGTTTACCGGAACCTACAGCGCCAGGCATAAGCGGGGGGTCGGCCAGGTAGCACAATCCGGCCGCCGCTTTGGATGTACGCCCGGCATGGGCATGAACGGATGGGGTGTAAGTCCCGTGTAGGAGTA
>NZ_FLUY01001542.1 GCF_900092655.1 Candidatus Thiosymbion oneisti | reverse complement strand
TCTTCCTGCACCGCTATAATACGGAGCTATTGCCAGCTACTGGTTAAGCTGGCATTTAAAAATTAACCACCACCCAAGAACGGAATGGTGGACACAGGCCTGATGCTCTCCGCTGCGCGGAGCAACCAGGTTCCCACGCAGCGCGTGGGAACGAGAAACACTGCTGTATTAGGGACACGAATGAACCGCAAAGGCGTTTGAAACACGCAGGCGCAGGCAATCAAGGATAGCGTAGAAAGGGTTGCCGGTTCCGGGTCCATGCGGTTTCGTCAGGGACCAGCCGGGCCTCCAGATCGGCCGGTCCGGCGGCGGGGTCGTCCACCCACTCGCGGAGGAAGGTCCCGCCGGTGAGCAGGTCGATGGCGAGTCGCTCAGTCTCGTATTCATAGGGGAAATCCCGCCACAGCGGGTAGTCGGGATACTCCAGTCGCACGGATTTGAGCAGCAGGGCGGCAATCCGGTAGGGCTTGAAGCGCGCGTGCCGATAAGCGTGATTGTCGGTGTGGATCTGGAGCCCCGAGCATAGCTTACCGACGTGTTTGTGGAAGGTGGGCTCGAACCAGCAGCTGCGGAGCAGGCAACCCTCCAGCCAGTCGGGCCGCAGCTTGGACATGCGTTCGAGTACGCGCAGGAAGTCCAGATCGGGGGCGCCGATTACCTCCAGCGGGGTGCTGGTCCCGCGTCCTTCGGACAGGGTGGTGCCTTCGAACAGCACGGTGCCGGGAAAGCAGCGGGCCATGTTGAGGCTGGAGGCATTGGGGCTGGGATTGACCCAAGGGATCTGATGCAGGGGCCAACCATAGCCGGGTCCTGTCTGCGGTTGGTAGCCGGCCATGGTGACCACTTCCAGGTCGAGTGCCAGACCCTTGGCGTCGGCGAGCCAGAGCGCCAACTCGCCGCAGGTGAGGCCGTGGCGCATGATGATGGGCGCGGCTCCGACAAAGCTCTCCCAGCCCGTCTCCAGGAAGCTGCCTTCTACGGGACGGCCGGCGGGATTCGGGCGGTCCAGTACCCACAGGGCCTTGCCCTTGGCGGCGCATGCCTCCAGCAGATAGGCGAGCGTGGTCACATAGGTGTAGATACGGGTCCCGATGTCCTGCAGATCCACCACCAGGACATCGAAGGTGTCCAACATGGCAGCGGTCGGATAGCGGACCTCCCCGTACAGGCTGAATACCGGGATGCGGTGGCGCGGGTCCAGGTAGTCCGCGCTCTCGATCATGTTGTCCTGCTTGTCCCCGCGCATGCCGTGTTGGGCCCCGAACGCGGCCGTCAACCGGATTTCGGGGCAGTCCATGAGGGCATCCAGCGTATGACGACCGTCCGTCGTCAGGGACGCGGGGTGGCCGAGTAAGGCCAGGCGTTTGTCTGCCAGCGGCTTACGCCGCCGGGGGTCCCGCAGGAGTTCGTCGATTCCCGGTCGCATGCTTGTGTCCTCTGGTAGGGTGAGTGCGTGACTCACCTTGGCATCTATTCGATTGTCTCTCCCCAACCCCTCCCCGGCGGGAGAGGGGCTTTCGTACCTATCGCCTATGGAAGCATCCGTGTCGATTCGTGTCCATTTGTCGCCCTTAGGTCCTTGGCGTCCTTTTTCCGCGTAACCTAAGAGACTGTCTAAAAAGGCAGTCTCGTAGTGCCCCTTTGTGGCTTTATGTGATGTTCGTCTTTCTCACACAAAGCCACAAAGACACGAAGAATAGCGCATCAATCCAACACCGCAACCGGGTAGTGGTAAAACCCTAAATGGTAGCGCAATGCCATTAAGAGACCGTCTTTTTAGACCGCCTTTATCTGACAAAAACCTTTATAAACATAGCGTTAATTTTCATCAAGCCATCTACGGCAAGGGAGTTCCTAGACAGTCTCTAAGCGACGACCCGGCGGGCAGGACCCCTAGGGTGGGCTACGCCCACCAGTATGGGCTGCGCCCTCAATATCGGGTCTCCCTGGTGGGCACAGCCCACTCGACATCCGTGATTCCTCTTCCCCGCACCGAGCCGGTACAAGAAATCCTTTGTGACCGCTCGCTGCGGTAAAAGCCGCCTTGCGACAAGAACCCTATCGGCGTTGCCGTGGGTCGCGCCTTGTCAACCAAGGCCCATCCCGGTTAGATTGCCCTGAATCGACATGCCCCTGGGCGTAGAACCATGACCCAAGTGGAGATAGAACAAGCCGTCGAGTCGATCTGGACCCTGTTCCGGGAAACCGACCGGCGCCTCGACCAGCGCATCGCAGAGACCGACCGGCGTTTCCGGGAAACCGACCAGCGTCTCGGCCAGCGCTTCAAAGAGACTGACCAGCGCATCGCGGAGACCGACCAGCGTTTCCGAGAAACCGACCGGCGTCTCGACCGGCGTTTCGAGGCCACGGAGCGGGAAATCGCAGCCCTTTCCGCCCAGACCCGGGCGGCCGAGAACCTGTTTACCAGCCAGTGGGGCCGGTTGCTCGAGGCCCTCGTGGAGCCAGGGGTGGTCGAGCTGTTTCGGGCGCGGGGGATCGCGGTCAATCGCAGCCTGGAGCGGCCGCGGGTGCGCCAAGGCGGGGAGGAGCTGGAGATCGACCTGTTGCTGGTGGACGGGGATGCCCTAGTGGTGGTGGAGGTCAAGAGCACCCTGCGGGTGAACGACGTGCGCGCGCTCCTTAAGGACCTGAAGCGGTTTCCGGAGTTCTTCCCCGAATACCGGGGCTACCGCCTGTTCGGAGC
>NZ_FLUY01000785.1 GCF_900092655.1 Candidatus Thiosymbion oneisti | reverse complement strand
CGGCGATGACGGCAATCTGCGCCTGTGGGACGCCGCCAGCGGCGAGTGTCTGGCGGTACTCGAGGGGCACCAGGGTTGGGT
>NZ_FLUY01001539.1 GCF_900092655.1 Candidatus Thiosymbion oneisti | reverse complement strand
CCCGTAGGATGCGGTGAGCGTGGTATACCGCTTCATGGATGGCATTGACGGCCGGCGCGAACCGCATCGCCGGATGGTCCGTGCCCGACATTGCGCACGCACTTTCGGGATTCGATTACGGGCACCTTTTTCGTCAACGGTATGCTTGAATAAGCAACGGGTTAGTCCATCGATGCGGTTCGCGCCTCCTTGTGGTGCTATCCTGTAAGACCTACCGCGCTCACCGCATCCTACGGCACTAACCACGAAAGATACGCAAAGACACACAATTGTCATCCCGACGAAGGAGGGATCTTTTCGTGCTCTTTTCGTGCTTTTCGTGGCTCTTGGTGAGCGTCGTGTTAGGTTACGGCGCGTTCAACGTTGTTTGTGTTCTTCGGGATCAAGCAGCATGCCTAACCCAATCTACGCCCAAGGCGAGGTCGGCGCAGACAGGCAGCATGTCAAATATAAACATCCCGTAAATCCTGTGTAATCCTGTAAATCCTGGCCTATTCGGGGTTCGCGACAAATCATTCAGGATCGCTACCGCTGCACCGTACTCTGTAGGATCACCAGGGCCGTACCGCTGCCTCCCGTCGAGCGGGCGGTCACTCGGAACAGATCCGGCTCCGGCAGTGGGCCGAATTTCCGACTCTCGGTGGCCGCGGGGGGGAACGCTTCGATAACGTACCGCGGTGGTTCCTTGAGCCCGGCCAGGGTCGTGCCGGCTGGCCGGGAATGGTGCGTCCAGTCGTATTTGCTCCAATAGGCCGCGCTGCCCGGACTGGCTAGCTGGCCGATCAGTCCCGGTACGGAACCGTCGAACGGGGGTAGGTCCGCTTCCTGCAGGTAGGCCTCGGCGTCCCGCAGCGCCGCCTCCGCCCCCTGGAAGGCCAAGCTGCGGTCACGGAAGTTTCCGGCCATCCGTTCCTCGACCTGAGCGATCCGCATCCCGGACAGGCCCAGCAAGGTCAATGCCGTCAGCACGATCAGGCCGACGATCAAGGCCGCGCCGGTCTGTCCGGTTGTTAGTTCTGCTGTCTCACATTGCACGGTAAATCACTGGACGCACAGCAACGCGCTGCGTCTGAGGCGGTTCAAATTACACAAGCGGTTGCTTTATATCTATTTAGGCTCTTTATGGATTCCGGACTGCTTTGGAGTGCGCCGGCAAAGCGGCGCGGCCGCATTGAACTTCAGCCACGGGGGATACCAGCGGCGTTTGCCGGGAATCTGGGCACTTAGGTTCCACCCGCGCCGCGGCGACGGCGCTTTCCCCTGGCCGCAATACCTTTGCTGGAAACGGATACATCGCCAAA
>NZ_FLUY01001536.1 GCF_900092655.1 Candidatus Thiosymbion oneisti | reverse complement strand
CGTAACGGCTCCCGCTCGCGTGCACATGACTTGGCACTGGGGACCCCGTTGAGGAACCGCTTAGCACGCCCGAATCGGTCCCGCTCATTCCGGAAGCTGTAGCCCAGAAAATCGACCCTCGCTCCGGTCTCCGTCAGCCTGATCGTGCGGGTTTTCCCAC
>NZ_FLUY01000732.1 GCF_900092655.1 Candidatus Thiosymbion oneisti | reverse complement strand
CCTAGTGTAGTGCGCCATTCTGTTTGGAACTTAAGCGGCGATTGCGCGCGTCGGGCGTCAAATCGATCGCGGCGCCAT
>NZ_FLUY01001534.1 GCF_900092655.1 Candidatus Thiosymbion oneisti | reverse complement strand
GTGCTGGCGGCGGCGTGGGACCAGGTAGCCGCTAACGACGGCGCACCTGGGGTGGATGGCGTTCGGATACCGGAACTCGAGACCGCCCCCGGCG
>NZ_FLUY01001530.1 GCF_900092655.1 Candidatus Thiosymbion oneisti | reverse complement strand
CCCTGAGGTATCCCCACATTATTGCAATCTAAAACAACGAGTTATGGAGCGAATGAGCGGCCACGATGCCCTAATGGC
>NZ_FLUY01000871.1 GCF_900092655.1 Candidatus Thiosymbion oneisti | reverse complement strand
GCGGTAACGTCTCCGGCAGCGGTGTGCTCGATGCCGGTGCCACCTGTGAGCGCGACACTGCTTCCGCTCACGGCCGCGGCGATGTGCAACAAGCCTGCCGCATCCAGGTTGACGGCATTGCCGGCACCACCGGCGGTGATCGGTCC
>NZ_FLUY01001529.1 GCF_900092655.1 Candidatus Thiosymbion oneisti | reverse complement strand
TCGAGCTTGGTCGCTACAGCCGTGTCGATATCGGCGTTTCCTGTCGCACCGATAGCGCCGCCCGCGGTCAGGCTGATATTGCCGCCCACGAGGTTCTCATTGCCCGCGCCTTCAACTGTAGTGTCGTAGTCACTGATCGCACCGCCTGCGGTGAGGGTGATGTCCTTCCGGTCAGCAGCCGTACCGGCGATGATTTGACCCACGG
>NZ_FLUY01001528.1 GCF_900092655.1 Candidatus Thiosymbion oneisti | reverse complement strand
CTTCAGTCGGCGGTTGAGTCCGCCGAGGGCCACTTTAGTGGCCCAACCTACCAGCTTCAGCTGGTAGTGGTTGAGTGGCCTGATTATCTTTGCTGTTGTATGCTGGATTTTTTATATCACGTATAAATTGCCTCCGGAATCTTTAGAAAGTGTACTTGGAGGTATTGGCAGTTTCTTAATCAGCGAAAAGTTCTGCTTTTTTCCTTTGATTTCAGTCCTGGTTGCGAGCGTTATTGCAAATATCGTTCAAGCAAAAGTTTACAGATCGCACATACAGGATCTTACCGAACATAGAAAATACCTGGTGCATGGTATAACGACCGGAGAGCTGAAACCACTGGTCGATCACAAGTCTTCCGGCTTCGATATCAAATCCAACTCTGTAACAGGCAGACAAGGGGAAGAAAATGTTGACCGTTAATTTCCTGATTGCAGGCCTGTCGATATGGCTGGTAATAATAATCAATAACAAATATTTACAGCCCGCTCTGAAAAATCGGAGCCGATTTCGGCTCTATAGACTCAGAGACGAATTATCCGTACTGGCCATGAAAGGTGAATTGGATGAGAGGTCAGAAGAATACGTTACTCTCATCGAGCTTATCAATTCCGCTATCCGGGTTACCGGCTCTTTCAAAGTTACGGATTTCCTGAGATTCGTCTTCCAGCTACACAAAGACGAGGCAATGCGTAGAAAGATGGAGGGTATCAAACGGAAACTAGGTAGAACGGATAATCCGGAGTATTGCAGGATTGTGAGGGATTTCTTCCAAACGATGCAGGCTATGCTCCATTCCGAGACAAGAATATTGAGGCATGTGTTCTTTCCGTTGTTTTTATTTCTTGCGGGGGTACTGGTTGTATTCAAGCTTTCATCGAAGCCCAAGATGAAAGTTGAAAGCAAGAAAAAGGTCATCATGGAAATAGATAAGGAATTTCACCAATACAGCGACCAATTTGGCCGTATGTGCCTCGCGTGACCGAGCCCGCGTAGGCTGGGGTGAGGAACGAACCCCAGCTTTTATTCGGACAAGCCGCACCACTCCTCGAACTCTATGCCCTTCAATACACGCATTTGCGGAACTTGGCTAATGCGCAGCTACCTACGGGCAAGCATTCCCAGGGAGTCTATTTTTTCACCCTGAACCTTGCCGAGCGGCGCGGCAATGATTTACTGCTACACTACATTGATGCGCTGCGCGGTGCCTTCCGGCGAACCAAACGGGATCACCCGTTCACGATGGAAGCGGTCTGTATCTTGTGCTGGGGTTCGCAAGCTCACCCCAGCCTACGGGCTGATCAAGCAACGGTTCTCCCGAGCCGTGCCTATCGGGAAGGGATATCTGCAAGTCGTCGGCGCAAGGGGAAGCGTGGAATCTGGCAGCGTCGCTATTGGGAGCATGTTATTCGCGACGATGATGACTACCGGCGACATATGGATTACATTCATTACAATCCGGTCAAGCACCGGTATGTGAAGCGGACGCTGGATTGGCCTTATTCATCATTGAAGCGGATGGTCGATGCCGGTCTGTATCCGCCGGACTGGTGCGCTGCACCGGAGGTACTGGAAGCGGATTATGAATGAAGCAGCTTGATTTTCCCGTTGCTATTGCTGGGGTTCGCAAGCTCACCCCAGCCTACGGGCTAAGAAAGAGACGGAACATATCAAACAGAAAGGCTAACTAGAAAATCCCCCCAGCCTCCTGCGTCGGCGGGTGATTTTAATGTTAGGTTTCTTAGATATCAATCAAGGTATTTGCTTTTCTTTCCTCTAAGGTGATTAAATGGTTAAACAATTAACAGCCATCATTGAAAGAGAAGATGATGGATACGTGGCACTATGCCCGGAGGTCGATGTTGCGAGTCAAGGTGATACGGTTAGAGAGGCAAGGGCAAATTTGAAAGAAGCATTGGAACTGTTTTTCGAAGTTGCTTCACAAGAAGAAATCAATTCAAGACTCCATGGTGAAGTGTATGTAACTCATGTGGAGGTCGCCGTTGGGTAAACTCAAGGTTTTCTCAGGTAAGGAAATATGCCGACTACTTCAGAGGCATGGATTCCAAGAAGTGAGAAAAAAAGGAAGCCATGTTATTATGCAAAAGCTAAACAACGGAATTTCAATCACTATTCCGATTCCAGATCATAAGGAAATCAGAATAGGGACGTTATTGTCTATTATTCGTCAGTCGGGTGTTCGTCGCTCGGAGTTTGAATAAATATCAGGTCCATGAGTTAGGGTGACGAAGGAACCCTGACATCGATTTCTATAAGCCCGCGTAGGTTGGGGTGAGAAACGAACCCCGACATCGGCTGTTGGGGTTCATCTTCACCCCAACCTATTTCAAGAAGCGTAAACAAAGGATCCCATTCTGGAGGAGGCACACAAATGACTGATCGTATTACCGCCAATCCGAAAATTCTCGGCGGAAAACCGATTGTACAAGGGACACGGTTGTCTGTGGAATTTATCTTGGAACTATTAGCTTCTGACGTTCCTGAAGAGGATATTCTTGAAGATTATCCGCATCTCACAAGAGAGGATATCCATGCCTGTCTAAAATATGCTGCACGTTCCTGCAAGAACGAAGTATACGTGGAACTTGAGCCTGTTTCAGCATGAAGCTCAACCAAGTAACACTTCTGACAGATGAGAATATCTCGCCAAAGGTGGTTGCATGTCTCCGAAACATGGGACTTGATGTGCTGGATGCAAAAGAGCAACTGTGGTACGAAGTTGATGATGAAAAACTGATAACCAGAGCATATCGGGAGCATAGATTTATCCTTACACATGATTCAGACTTTGGAACACTGGCAATCAATCAGGGAAAATCTTGTTATGGAATTCTATACTTGCGACTAAAGAATTTGAAATCCATCAATGTAATCCGGGTCTGTGAAGACCTGTTTCGGCGAAATATCGAAATCCACCCGCATACTATCTGGGTGATCGGAGATACACGGATACGCATTCGTTATCTCATAGAAGAAAGCACGTAGGCTGGTTGATACAAAACTCATGTCTCGCCGATCTGAGGCGAAGCCTTGTTAGTACATAGTTTCAGTCTGTTTTCCGGCACAATCCCGACAGGTATTCATAGGTTCCGTCATATTAACTGATCCTTAAAAACATGCAGTTTCAGGCTGAAACTATGTATACAGGCCACCAAAACGTAACATCGTGGAGAACTTTATGTCATTCATCAAGCTGACCGATCTCGAGCTCACCGGCAAGCGGGTGCTGATTCGTGCCGATCTTAATGTCCCTGTCAAGGATGGCAAGGTGACATCCGATGCCCGCATCACCGCCTCCATGCCTACGATCGAGCACTGCATGAAATCCGGTGCCAAGGTCATGGTGTTCTCCCACCGTGGCCGCCCGGAAGAAGGCGTGGTGGATAAAGAAAACTCCATGCAGCCCATCGCCGACGACATGTCCGCCAAGCTCGGCAAGCGGGTGCCCTTGGTCAAGGATTACCTGGACAAGACACCGACCGTCGCCGCAGGCGAGGTCGTCCTGCTCGAAAACGTGCGCTTCAATAAGGGCGAGAAGAAGGACAAGGAGGAGCTGGCCAAAAAGTACGCCGCTCTGTGTGATGTCTTTGTCATGGATGCCTTCGGCACCGCTCACCGCGCCCAGGCCTCCACCCATGGGGTCGGCAAGCTCGCCCCGAAGGCCTGCGCCGGTCTGTTGCTCTCCGAGGAGCTGGACGCCCTGGCTAAGGCCCTGGCTAAACCGGCCCGGCCCATGGTCGCCATCGTCGGCGGCTCCAAGGTGTCCACCAAGCTGACCGTGCTCGAGGCCCTGTCGGAAAAGGTCGATCAGCTCGTAGTCGGCGGCGGTATCGCCAACACCTTCCTCAAGGCGACGGGGAAGAACGTCGGTAAATCCCTGTGCGAGGACGACCTGGTAGACACCGCCAAGAATCTGATGGACAAGATGGCCAAACGTGGTGCCAGCATTCCGATTGCCGTGGATGTCGTCTGCGGCAAAAAATTCGACGAGAGGGAACCCGCGGTCCTCAAGGATGCTGGCGACGTGACCAACAACGATATGATCTTCGACATCGGCCCCAAATCCGCTCAGGAGCTGGCCGACATCATCGCCAAAGCGGGCACCATCGTCTGGAACGGCCCAGTGGGGGTATTCGAGTTCGATCAGTTCGGCGCGGGTACCAAGAAGGTTTCCATGGCTATCGCCGAGGCCTCCGGCTTTAGTCTTGCCGGTGGTGGCGATACCATCGCGGCCATCCAGAAGTATGATATCTATGACAAGGTGTCCTACATCTCCACTGCCGGCGGCGCCTTCCTCGAATACCTGGAAGGCAAGACCCTGCCGGCCGTGGCTATGCTGGAGCAGCGGGCGAAGGGTTGAGCCCGTAGGATGCGGTGAGCGCCTGCCTACCACCCCAACGCTAGTACAGATGCTCTCAATGCCGATAACATTGAACGAGCAGGATTCTCACGGAAGATTTAGCCGCAAATGAACGCGAATAAACGCAAATACGTGATTTAATTTGCGTTTATTCGCGTTCATTTGCGGCAAAAAAAGAATTCCCAGTTGAGGGTTGTTTATCGGAATCCCGATCCCGATTTCGGGCATGGCGTATCCCACTAAATGTTACTACGTCTATATACACCAACCGGTTTATAACACCACTGAGCAAGAGGAAAACCACCATGGCTCTGATTTCCATGCGTCAGCTACTGGACCACGCCGCCGAAAAGGGTTACGGCGTGCCCGCCTACAATGTCAATAACCTGGAGCAGATGCGTGCCATCATGGAGGCGGCCGACGAGACCGACTCCCCCGTTATCGTCCAGGCCTCCGCCGGTGCCCGCAAGTATGCCGGTGCTCCTTTTCTGCGCCATCTGATCCTGGCCGCTATCGAGGAGTGGCCCCACATTCCGGTGTGCATGCACCAAGACCACGGCACCTCCGCAGCGGTGTGTCAGCGTTCCATCCAGCTCGGCTTCTCTTCCGTCATGATGGACGGGTCCCTCGGCGAAGATGGCAAGACGCCCACCAGCTATGAGTACAACGTGGATGTTACCAAGCGGGTGGTCGATATGGCCCATGCCTGCGGGGTCTCGGTCGAAGGCGAGTTGGGCTGTCTCGGCTCCCTGGAGACAGGGCAGGCGGGTGAAGAGGACGGGATCGGCGCCGAGGGTACCCTCTCTCACGACCAGCTCCTGACCGATCCGGAGGAGGCCGCGGATTTCGTCAAGAAGACCGGCGTCGACGCCCTCGCCATCGCTATCGGCACCTCCCACGGCGCCTACAAGTTTACCCGCCCGCCGACCGGCGACATCTTAGCCATCGAGCGTATCAAGGAGATCAACAAACGCATCCCCAATACCCATCTGGTGATGCACGGCTCGTCCTCGGTGCCCCAGGATTGGCTGAAGATCATCAACGACCATGGCGGGAAGATGGGCGAGACCTACGGCGTGCCGGTCGAGGAGATCGTCGAGGGCATCAAGCACGGGGTGCGCAAGGTCAACATCGACACCGATCTGCGCATGGCCTCCACCGGCGCCATCCGCAAGTTCCTGCACGACAAACCGGCCGAGTTCGACCCGCGCAAATATCTTGCCGCCGCGACCAAGGGCATGTATGGGATCTGCAAGGCGCGCTACGAGGCCTTCGGCACCGCTGGCAACGCCTCGAAGATCACTGCCCGCTCGCTGGAAGACATGACCACCCGTTATGCCAAGGGCGAGCTGGAGCCCAAGGTCAACTGATTGCGGACCGGTTTTTCCACGGTATTGGAAAGGGGCGCTGAGCGCCCCTTTTTTAATCGCGAATGAATGCGGATAAACGCACATGCGGAATTGATCCCATTTGTGGCCCAATGCCATAAAGTCAGGCGGTAGTGGTAAATTTTTAAGGCTTTTTATGGATTCCGGACTGCCAACGATCATGGAAGGGTACCACCGGACGTTTTGGCGTGCGGCGGCAACCTTACCCCGATGCTTACCGGAACCTACGTCCGTAGGATGCGGTGAGCGTGGTATACCGCTTCATGGATGGCATTGACGGCCGGCGCGAACCGCATCGCCGGATGGC
>NZ_FLUY01001525.1 GCF_900092655.1 Candidatus Thiosymbion oneisti | reverse complement strand
TGGAGCGTCTGGATTTGCTCCCACGCTGGAGCGTGGGAGCCAGAGGCTGATTTGTGGGGATACTTCAGGGACAGACCCTGAGATATCCCCACATTATTTCTATCTAAGACAACAAGTTGTAGTGTGTAGTTACTGTCGATCTGGACATGC
>NZ_FLUY01001523.1 GCF_900092655.1 Candidatus Thiosymbion oneisti | reverse complement strand
CCGCCGGGAGAGGGTTGGGGAGAGGGGATCAAAAGGATGAATCGCTCTACTTTTTCACTTATAAATTTACCACTACCGAATTTAGTATGAAATATGGTGGCTTCATCCCACCACTTCCGGGGAAAACGAATACTTTCACAGTCTCTGGAGCGTGGGAACGAGCCAGAACGCGTAAGCCAGACAGGTTCCTAGGAACAATGAATTATCTGCGGACGACTTGTTGCCTCGGTCTCCTGAGCGAATAACTACGGCGAACTTCCATCTAGTCTTGATCCCTATGGCT
>NZ_FLUY01001185.1 GCF_900092655.1 Candidatus Thiosymbion oneisti | reverse complement strand
CGTCAGATCCCTCCTCCGTCGGGACCAGGTCTGCTCCCACGCTGGAGCCTGGGGAGCCAGCCGAAAATCAATGCCAGATGAAAATCAAT
>NZ_FLUY01000909.1 GCF_900092655.1 Candidatus Thiosymbion oneisti | reverse complement strand
CTCTTGTCTGCATCGGCTCTCTACAACCGACCGGGGGCGGCTTTGTTAGTTCTACTATTTACAGCGCACTACACTAGCGGTCGAGCCAGATCCAATCGGCAGACCTTTAT
>NZ_FLUY01001520.1 GCF_900092655.1 Candidatus Thiosymbion oneisti | reverse complement strand
TCATTGCTATGATCTCGAAAAAACGTGAAGTATGCGGCATATTTTTGCGCTTTTCCTTAACTTAATGGCAGTGACGCAGCGCCTGGGAACGAGAAAACTCAGCCTGACTGATGACTATTTGGACCGGCAACTGGGCATTCAGGTTTTACCCGATAGCCAGAAGGGCCAACGGAATATCGGTAGTCCCGGGAGCCGACAGAATGTCGGCGGTCCCAGGGGCCGACAAGATGTTGGCAGTTCCGGGGATGCGAGTCCGGCTGGGACCGCCGTCTTTCAGACGGCTTACGGACCCCATCACCAGCTGGCGGCAACG
>NZ_FLUY01001516.1 GCF_900092655.1 Candidatus Thiosymbion oneisti | reverse complement strand
GGCTGCCTTCACGGGTGCCAATAACGACACTGGCCTGCAAGATGCAGATCGGCTGAAGGAAGGCTACATCGAGTTCATCGTCATGGGCCATGCGGAGCCAGGCACCGGTGTCGGTAAGGCCATCGAAGATCACAATTGCAGCACGGTACGTGCTGCATTCAGGGAAGCGAATATCCTGACTACTGCCCGGCAGTTCGGCGAGCCGATCAATGCGCTCAAGTTCAACTTCCGCTTTCTCAATGCCAAGCGCGGTATAGAAGCCGGCGGTCAGGCGGTGACCTGGGCCAATTTTTTCAACCATGATGGAGCTCCAGGGACCGCGGGAAACCCGAACGGGGATTACCCGGACGGTGGCGCGACGCCGGCTACCAATGCGAACTGTGCGGTCGATCGGGGTGCCGAACGTCGCAAGGCTGCGGATTGGGATCCCACTACCGACAACACGACTGCGGCTACATTCGCCTGCCGCAATCTGATCACGGCGCAGGAGCCCCACGTTTTCCTGGAGCCGTCGCTGAACGACGCCTTCCCGCGGGTTGGCGTCGTGTATGACGACAAGACAAACAAGTTGTGGAAGGCCGACGAGACCCTGCTGATGGCTGAAGGGCTGATTACGGCCGGCTATAAAAACCTCAAGGGCGGCGGGCAGGCCCGGGGTGTCGATGCGTTCAGCGCCACGATCCAACGTGCGACCATCATCAACGAATGGGTTACTCACGAAGGCACCGAGGCCGAGTGGGTGGTGACCTTCCCGACCAAGGCCTTCTATGTGGACCACTTCGCCCATGTTCAGGCGGCGATTGCGCATGGAGACGACCCCCTTAACACCCGCTGGGAGACCCGGTATTTTAAGGGCGGTGCCCATGTAGCGCTCCCTGGCGGAGTTACTGCCGCTGAATTCTTAGACGCCCCGTACCGGCCCTTCAAGGAGAAATTTGGGAATGGTATGGCGTGCAGCAGTGTGAGCTTCACCCTCTTCGATCGCGAAGAGAACAGCCCAGGCGCCAGCGATACCATCAT
>NZ_FLUY01001514.1 GCF_900092655.1 Candidatus Thiosymbion oneisti | reverse complement strand
GCGCGTATAAATTTCTTTTTGATTAACAAGTTACTACCAGCCGTGTCGATTGGGCAAAGCCGGGAGCGCCGGCATCCTGCCGGCTCGTAGGTTGGGCAAAGCCGGATCAGGGACGAT
>NZ_FLUY01001513.1 GCF_900092655.1 Candidatus Thiosymbion oneisti | reverse complement strand
ATCGCTCATTAGCTCATTATAGAATACCTGTGTAGCAGCTAAAGCCTTGCACTAAAGTGCATAGTTTTGGACTAGCGGGCTGGGACAATAAA
>NZ_FLUY01000707.1 GCF_900092655.1 Candidatus Thiosymbion oneisti | reverse complement strand
GGTAGTGGTAAATTTATAAGTGAAAAAGTAGAGCGATTCATCTTTTTGATCCCCTCTCCCCAACCCCTCTCCCGGCGGGAGAGGGGACAT
>NZ_FLUY01001506.1 GCF_900092655.1 Candidatus Thiosymbion oneisti | reverse complement strand
TGGATTTAGCGATGTATCCGTTCCCAACACAGGTGTTGCGGCCAGGGGAAAGCGCCGTCGCCGCGGCGCGGGTGGAATCTATAAGGGCCCGGATTCCCGGCCAACGCCGCTGGTATCCCCCGTGGCTGGGGTTCGATGCGGCCGCGCCGCTTTGCCGGCGTACTCCAAAGCCAATGCCATTAAGTTAAGCGTCACCGACGCGGTTTGCGATTGATCGTGCGCTGTTTTTTTCGCCCTCTCCCCAACCCCTCTCCCGCGGGGAGAGGGGCTTTGAGGCTTAACTTAATGGCATTGACTCCAAAGCAGTCCGGAATCCATAAAGAGCCACCCCGATCATGCCTCTTTGCATTATTTCTCATAGACAACCCGCTTGACGCGGGGGTTTCCCAAGGCCTTGCCCATCCAGATGTCTCCCCGGTTCCATAGCTGGTCATAGAGTGGGTCATAGCCGATAAAATTCACGGCAGTAGGGGGAGTCACCACACAGGTATCCGTACTGCATTGCTTGACCATCTCTCCGGTTCTCTCCATTTCCCTGGCATACCTTAGGGCTGTACCCTCTATGACCTGCAACCACCCTTTTCCGATATTGGAGTCTACCTGTATTAAGTCCCAAAAGTCGGCCTTTGCCCTTGGGGTCTGCCGGTTTACTCCCAGGCCGTCAGCAAAAAGATGGAGTACGAGAAAAGCACTCAATGGAATCGCAATCAATCTATAAGTGTTGGCCTGCAATTGCAGTCGTTGCCCATATGATTCGAATAACGCGGCGATCGTACCGAACCAAAGGATGGTCACCGTGAAGAATATCAGATCCACGACCCTTTCCGCTAAACTATGGCCTCCAGTACCATACAGGAGAGGAAACAATGAGACGGGAGTGATCAATAAAAGACCTGTAAGCCAGTAAAGCGGTGCCCCAAAGGTAAAGACGTTCCCGAGTACTTGCCGTTTACTTGCCAGTAAGAGCACCCATAGCAGCCCAGCGGGAAGGAGCAAGCTGTCCGCCAGCCAGCCGGTCCAAAGGTAGACGCTGACCCCCAGTGATTGCCATAGCGCAGGCAGAATCCTCCCTTCGGCTCCATATGCACCCATACGTACGAAGTTGCCGGGGGCAAGCACCTCGATAATGGAAAAGGCGAGTAAGCAGGCGAATAGTATCCAAAGATAGATAGACGGGCGCCTGGAGTAAAGATGATAAATCAGTATGGCTGCGGTAGTGATCCCCAGCAATTGTATCATGCTGATCTCGTTGGTTCCGATAGTGAAGACGCCGAGAACGAGGGTTCCAAACCATGCGAACCAATTAGGCTTGGGTAATTTCAGTTGCCTGATCAGAAGGCCCGTAAATAGCAGTGTGGCAATCAGACCTGTATGATAGGGGATTATGGCGTCGAACCTTAATAAGCTGTCGTACGTATTGCTCAGTTGGTGCAGATAGAGCACGAGTACCAGCGCGGTGATCAGGGTGGCGGATCGGCCGGGCATCATGCTCCGAAACAACCACCAGGTGCTGACGGGAATCAGTAGCAGATCGATCAGGGCAAGGAGCCGAAAAAGCGTCAGATTATGCCAATACGGCCAGGCGGTTTCCAAAGCCACGGCAGTGTAACGCCCCGTGTGTGTTTTATACCAGTAGGCCTGAAGCTCCCAATACCCCATATCGGGAATCTTTCCATGCCACTTACTTATGAATTCCCACCCGTGGATGCTGAGCGGATAGAGGCATTGAGTGGAGAAGAGAAATGGGAAGTAGGCCAAAACAGCCAAGGCGACCGCTAACCAAGGGATCGGATCCCGGGGGGTATCCTTTATCTCTTTTGTGCGCGTCCCAATATTGCCCACCTTTCCAATCTCTGTTCTTTATCCGAACACTTTTTTTACCGGGATCACCAGCGCCAGGGAATGACCATGTTGCTGATGCTTTGCATGGGATGCCTCATGGTGTGGTCCATTTCGTGCACCGAGTAGTTCATGTTGCGCATGCCGAGATCCATCATGGACACATGATTAGTCATCGCCTGCATGCTCTGGTTCATAGTAGTCATGCTGCCATCCATATTGGACATATTCTCTTGCATACCATCTATGTTATTACTCATCACCGTCATGCTTTTATCCATAGTGAACATATTCTTGCGCATGCTGGCCATGTCGTCACCCATCCCTGTCATGCTGTCCTTCATGACCCACATGCTATCGTTCATTGTCTTCATGTAAGAGGTCATTTCTTTCATTGCCTGATTTAAATCATACATGAATTTGGCTATGAAGGGTAAGGCAACAGCGGAGAAGATAACCAAAATAAAAATCGCCCCCATCAATGCTTTCTCTCTCCGCTCCATTTTCCTTTGGATTAATTTCTCGTGATCGTCCATCTCATTCTTCAGCCGATCGAATCCCCGTGTCAATTTATCAGCGATCAGCTGAGCACCGGGCGATATGGGACGACCGTTCGGGTCGGTATTTACGACACTGTTCCCATTCCCATTCCCATTTCCATTACCGATTGCCATCATCAGACCCCTCAGTTGAAAAGTAATTACCTGATCTTCGCTGCATGTCACATTCCGTGTGATTATATACCAACTCAGGCCCCCGTCTTAACACGCTTGGCTGCAAGCGCGCGCTGCTTGTTCACGAATTCCTGGGCCGAGTCAGTGGCCGTGAAGAGCGCCAACCTGTCTTCCCCGCTCTGCCCGACGGGCGCCATGGCGATATCCGTATAGGCCTCCGGGTCGGGGTCCGCTAAGACCCTGGCCAGGATCCGCCGATAACGCCGATGCATACGGAAGGCGCCGGTGAATTTATTCAGGTGTTCCCAGGCAAGCTTGGGATAGAAGACCAGCGGGTTTTCGATCGGGAATCCCGGGCGGCGGTCCCGCCGCACCTTGCGCCGGATCAATCCGCCCTCCAAGGGGTGCATACCCTCATGGACCACCGGGGCGTGGAAGGCGAACAGCTTGGCCATCATGTTCTCGGGATCATAGCCCCAGGCGCGTGCGCGCCGCAGCACCGTGGCGACATGCGCTTCGGTGTAATACAGATCCCAGGCCTCGCGGTAGATACCCTCCCACTCCGCCTTGGACATCCGCGGGTGGTCCATGGTCACATGCTGAGTATCGTAGTTGTTCAGGTCGGGATCTAAAGGAACCCCCTGCTCTACCAGGCGCTGATGGTCCTGGGAGCCCGGAAGGGGCGTCAGGACGAAGAATTCCAGGATGTCAACGGGCAGCTCGCGCTTGATGATCTCGATATCCCGGCGAATGGACTGTGGGGTGTCGTTCGGGAAGCCGATGATATAGCCCGCGTATGTCAGCACGCCCGCGCGATGCCAGGCCTGCAGCAGGGCCCGGTAGTCGGTGATCTTGTTCTGGCCCTTGCGGGCGCCCTTCAGGGCATCCGGGTTGATGCTCTCCATGCCGATGAAGGTACGGGTGACCCCTGCCTTCCCTGCCTTCTCGATGAAGCCCGGTATCCGGTGAGATTGAGTATCCACCTGGGTCACGAGCCGGAGCTCCATACCTGACGCGCGCAGTGCGATCAGCCGGTCGAAGATCGCCTCCCAATTGCGGTTGCGGGCGAAGTTGTCGTCGGTGATGAAGAAGTTGGTGATCCCGTCCTGCGCGCCGGTACGCACCAGCCGCTCCACATCGTCCGCTGTACGGTGCCGGGACTTGCGGCCTTGGACATTGATGATGGTACAGAAGCTGCAAAGATACGGGCAACCGCGACCGGCATCGAAGCTCGCGCGCTTGCCCATGGTCAAACGCACCCGATCCGGAGGCAGATAGGGCGCGGGCGTGCCGCGCAGGTCGGGAAGGTCGCTCAGAAAATCATAGACGGGCCGGAGCTGGCCCCGTGCGGCGTCGCGCAACAGGTCGTCCAACCGGCCCTCCAACTCGCCGGCGAACAGGCTGATCCCTAAGTCCAGGGCCTCCTTGAGCTCCACCGGCATGGCTTCGAGCATGGCCAAACAGCCGCTGACATGGAAGCCGCCGATCACCACGGGCAGCGCGGCGGCGCGAAAGCGCCGGCCCAGGTCCAGGGCACGCGGATACTGGTTCGATTGCACTCCGACCAAGCCGACCAGGGCCTTACCACCATCCCTTCGGACCGCGCGTGCCAGCCTCTTTACATCGACGCGCGAGTTAGTCTCATCCAGAGTCCGGATGCGGATCTCTATGTCTTCGCCGAGGACCTTTCTCGCGGCCGCGTCCCTGGCGATGCCATAAACGGCGGCCAGACTGTTCGACGGCAGGGAAGAGCGCAACCACTGGATGACGTAACCCGCGTCATCATAGTGGGAGGGCTTGATCAATAGGAGATGGAACCGACGCCGCCCGTTCTTCCGGATAGGTAATCGATTCTCATGAATCGTCTGTAACGCCGATTCCTCCCACCCTTGCCGTTGTTCTTCCCGGTCTTGGGTAGAGACCCATTCTCCCGCCTCGTTCGATTGGTACCGCGCGAACTCTTCGTCACTGTCGAAATCTTCACGGGTTAAGACCCGCGGTAATTTTGGTTGGCTCTTTATGGATTCCGGACTGCCAACGATCATGGAAGGGTACCACCGGACGTTTTGGAGTGCGGCGGCAACCT
>NZ_FLUY01001504.1 GCF_900092655.1 Candidatus Thiosymbion oneisti | reverse complement strand
CCCACGCTGGAGCCTGGGGAGCCAGCCGAAAATCAATGCCCGTAGAAAATCAATAGGTTAGTTTTTAGACAGCCTCTGAACTGGTTCTGGTCATTGCCGGCGTTGGTGACCTGGTGATGCACGATGAGCTGGTGTTTGTCGTCAACGCAACCTTGCACGTTGTCGCCGGTCACAGGCTGGTTGCCCTTGTTCAAGGCCCGCGCATCGGGGTCGGTACGCGACGCTGGGTCTCACCACGCTCCTCGAGCTGCTTGAGTTGTGCCTGCTGGCGGGCCTGGCGCGTCTTGAGTTCCTCCAACTTGCTCGCCAGCGTGGGGTCTTCACCCAACCGGTCGCCGGCCTGGTTTTCCTGCGCGTCGT
>NZ_FLUY01000870.1 GCF_900092655.1 Candidatus Thiosymbion oneisti | reverse complement strand
CTCACAGGTGGCACCGGCATCGAGCACACCGCTGCCGGAGACGTTACCGCCACCAGCGGCACCATCACCGCCACGGCCACGACCAACAACATCAGCATGGCCGACGGTACCCGCTACAGCGCTGGGGGGGATGTCACCCTCATAGCGGCGAATGATGTCGAGCTGGGTCGTGTCGAGGCCGGTGCCAATACCATCACCGTCACTGCGGACAGCGACAACACCGCAGGCGGTGCGATCAGCGACAACAACTCCGAGGTTAAGGCGAATGGCAGCGAGGAGGAGAACCTCGTGGGTGGCAATCTCACCCTGACTGCGGGCGGCGCTATCGGTACGGCAGGGAACGCCGACATCGACACCGCTGCGGCCAGCATCAGCGCCGACACCACCGATGGCGGCATCGACATCGACAATACCTCAGCCTTCGCCGTCACTGTCACCAGCCTCACCAGCACCAATTCCGCCAGCAATGCAAGCGGCGACATCCGATTCGATCAGAGCGGAGGCGGGGCGGTGACCTTTAGCACCGTCACCACCAATAATGGGGCCATCACCCTGACCAACACCGACGCCGGACTCAGCGTTAGCGGACCGATCACCGCCGGTGGTACGGGCAAGAACCTCACCCTTACCACTTTCGGCTCCGGCGACATCACCCTCACCGGGACCACAACCGCCACGGATGACGAAGTGCACATCACCTCCGCCGGGGCCATCGACGGTGCGGGATTGGTCACGGCCGCTATCGCCGATCTCGATGCCGCTACCGGCATCGGGGATACCACGGCCTTGGAGTTGGCAACGGCTCGCATCAGCGCCGACACCACCGATGGCGGCATCGACATCGACAATACCTCAGCCTCCGCCGTCACTGTCACCAGCCTCACCAGCACCAATTCCGCCGGCAATGCAAGCGGCGACATCCGATTCGATCAGAGCGGAGGCGGAGCGGTGACCTTTAGCACCGTCACCACCAACGACGGGGCCATCACCCTGACCAACACCAACGCCGGACTCAGCGTTAGCGGACCGATCACCGCCGGTGGTGCCGGCAATGCCGTCAACCTGGATGCGGCAGGCTTGTTGCACATCGCCGCGGCCGT
>NZ_FLUY01001499.1 GCF_900092655.1 Candidatus Thiosymbion oneisti | reverse complement strand
CCCCGCGCTGGCCCGCAAGCTGGAAGCACTCAAGGAACGCCAAGCGCGTCAGCAAGCGCAACTCAAGCCGTTGGAGGCGAGCGGTGAGACCCAGTTGTCGCGTACCGACCCCGATGCGCGGTCCTTGAGCAAGGGCAAACAACACGTCACGGGTTACAACGTACAAAGCGGTGTCGATGGCAAACACAAGCTCATTGTG
>NZ_FLUY01001498.1 GCF_900092655.1 Candidatus Thiosymbion oneisti | reverse complement strand
CAACGCGAGCGGTTAGAGGCAAGCGCAGAGACCCAATTCTCACGGACCGACCCCGACGCACGAGCCTTGAGCAAGGGCAAACAACACGTCACGGGTTACAACGTACAAAGCGGTGTCGATGGCAAACACAAGCTCATTGTG
>NZ_FLUY01000378.1 GCF_900092655.1 Candidatus Thiosymbion oneisti | reverse complement strand
ACGCCTGCTCGATACCGTCTACGAACTGGGACGAAAATGCTCTGAGACATTCCACGAGATTAAACACAAGTTCATTCGCCATGACAGCGTTCTTGGGAAATGGAACTACGTCGTTAATGCCAATGAATTTTTGTGATTAGTGTATTGCTTATTTTTGAATCGTTACTTACGGTGATTTTTTGTTGCTTGCTTAATTTGACTTCCATTGCGGGGCCTTTTATAGAAGGGCTAACATTGCAAATCGGCTCCCCAAAAAG
>NZ_FLUY01001496.1 GCF_900092655.1 Candidatus Thiosymbion oneisti | reverse complement strand
CGAGGCGCTTAATCGACGCTGGAGCGTCAAGATCCCTCCTCCGTCGGGACAAGTCTGCTCCCACGCTGGAGCGTGGGAGCCAGAGGACGCTCCGCTTTGCCCATCCTACGAACTACTCCGCCTCCAGGAGCCGATCGAGCCGCTCCAGGCGTCGCCGGAAAGATTGGTCATACTGGTCCAGGCCGGCGTCCTGAAAGACCCGCCAAGCCTGCTGGATATGGCCACGGGCCGCTTCCAGCCGCTCGCTATCCGATTCCTGCTCCCCGAGAATCGCCAGGACAGTGCCCAGATTGTGCTGGGTCGTGGCCCAATCCAGGGGCGTGCGCTCGCGGCTGTACTCCTGCAAGGCGGCACGATAGGCGGCCAGGGCCTCGTGCAGCCGCTCGCTGTCCGACTCCCGCTGCCCGAGGATCGCCAGGATATTGCCCAGATTGTTCTGGGTCCTGGCCCAATCCAAGGGCGTGCGCTCGCGGGTGAGCTCCTGCAAGGCGGCACGGTAGGCGGCCAAGGCCGCGTGCAGCCACTCGCTGTCCGACTCCCGCTCTCCCAGGGTCACCAGGGCAACGCCCAGGTTGACTTGGGTCCTGGCCCAGGCCAGGGGCTCGCGCTGCCGGCTATAGGCGGCGAGCAGATCCCGGTAGATCCGGATGGCCTCTGCCAGGGCCGGGTTGTCTCCCCGCTCGTCGCCCTGGTGATAGAGTGCATAGGCCTGTCGCTCCCGATAGCCCCGCCTGGTGTCCGGCCTGGAGGCCGGTGTCTGCTCGGCGGCGGCGGCGAACTGCGCCGCGGCCTCCCCATAGCACAGTTGGATCAGCAAAAGCTCGGCCTGCTCGGCCCGGATCGCCGCGGCGGAGAGCCGCCGCCGCTCCAGGGCCACCTGGGCCTCTTGCAGGAGCTGTCCCGCTCGCTCGATAGCGGCCGATTCCCGGGCCTCGGCCTGGTCCAATAGCTGTTCGGCCTGGTCATAGTTGCCGGTCTCGATGGCGGCCCTGGCCTGATGGAGCAGATCCCGGATCGCCGGGTCCTCGGGCTCCAGGGCCGCCAGGCGTTCCAGGGCCTGCTTGTGACGCCGGGCGATCTCGAACAGGCGCTCCGGCCATTGCTCGGGCGGGACGACCTGTTGTTCCAGGATGGCAAAGAAGCCTTGGAGTGCCGCATCCGTGACCCCGAGCCGGACCTTGATCTCGGTGAACTCGGCCTGGAGGGCCTGATGGTCCCGGCGTTGGTCGGCCATCAGGTCACGGATCAGCCCCGGGGGCAGACCAGCGGTGACAGAGAGATCACCACCTGCGGAGACATGTCTGAAATTGGCCCCCACGTCCGCAATGGATGTGGGGGCTAGTGTTTTGGGTCGGGGCTGCCTCCGTGGGCCTGGGTGGAGAGATGGATATCGCCCATTGCCGATGACTCCTCGACCTCGACATTACCGCCGACCCGGTTCTCCGCGGTCAGATTATTGCCCGCCTCGAGTCCTGTGCCCCGGACCTCGCCCGGCTTCGGTGGAGACCCTTTCTCCCCGGTCAGGCCCAACTGTGCGCCGAAGGGCAGGTGCGCACGGATATCCACCTTGGAGTAAAGGAATACAAAGATCACCACCACGATGGCGATGATTACCGTCACTAGGACCTTTGCTTTATCGGCAGACATGGCATCCCCTGGCAGGTCTGATGGTGGGATAGGACCGCATGGTGCCGGATGCCGGGGGGAATTGCCAGTGCCCGGCCAGGGCCACCGAATGATAATTACTGCTGATCGCCTCTTTTGGAGTGCGCCGGCAGAGCGGTGCCCCGGATCGAGTTCCGGTGACTGCATTGCCAACCCAGCTGTCGGGGATCAGCGGTGCCCTGTTCCCCATGCACCGCGGCGACGGCGCTTTGGTTGGGGTCGATCCGAATCCAA
>NZ_FLUY01001494.1 GCF_900092655.1 Candidatus Thiosymbion oneisti | reverse complement strand
TGTCTAAAAACTAACCTATTGATTTTCTACTGGCATTGATTTTCGGCTGGCTCCCCACGCTCCAGCGTGGGAGCAGACCTGGTCCCGACGGAGGAGGGATCTGACGCTCCAGCGT
>NZ_FLUY01000235.1 GCF_900092655.1 Candidatus Thiosymbion oneisti | reverse complement strand
CGTGATATGGAATTCAGCGTGGAATATGGTAACTTCATCCCACCGCTTTCGGGAAAAGCGAATACTTTCACAGTCTCAGCGCGTGGGAACGAGAAAGAACACCCCCCTTTGGAGTGCGCCGGCTAAGCGGCGCGGCCGCATCGAATCTCAACGCTAGGGGATATCACCAGCCCTGGCCGGAAATCCGGGCGGTGGGTTCCACCGGCGCCGCGGCGACGGCGCTTTCCCTAGGCGTCACCAAATCCAAAGCGGCGGCGGGTAGATACCCCCCGGCCAACCCTGCGCTTACCTCCGACACCGCGAATTCCGGCAGGATCGGGGTAGGTTGCCGCCGCACTCCAAATCGAATCGATTTATCAGGGTTGCCCTGCCTGCCGGACGCATTGACCGCCTAATCGTCGTAAGTTACCTTAGAGACTGTCTAAAAAAAGTCATAGGCCATAGTCGAGAGTAGGCTGGGTCTCGTCCCTCGACCCAGCCTATCAGCTTAAAATCAATGGGTTAGTTTTTAGACAGCCTCTTAGCCCCGGATCTGGTTTCAAACGCGGTGGTGCCTAATATGTAGTGATAAATTTCCGGTTAAACGCTACCAGCAATGCTTCGAGCTTTGTGCTGTTATCCAATAGTACAGGATTCACAGGATTTCCAGGATTCACAGGATTTTTCTTCGTTTTAATTTCGTATCCTATTTCACCTGATTTTGCTATAGGGAATGCCCGACCTGGCATTCCGAACAGTTTATGGAACGGCGGGTCGGCCGTTCCCTACAAAA
>NZ_FLUY01001493.1 GCF_900092655.1 Candidatus Thiosymbion oneisti | reverse complement strand
TTATAGAATACCTGTGTAGCAGCTAAAGCCTTGCACTAAAGTGCATAGTTTTGGACTAGCGTGCTGGGACAATAAAAGGACACC
>NZ_FLUY01001489.1 GCF_900092655.1 Candidatus Thiosymbion oneisti | reverse complement strand
AGGCTCTTTATGGATTCCAGACTGTTAGCGCAGCAGCAGACCGAGGAGGGAATCCATGAGCCCTTTGCCGCGGTTTTTGGCATTGTGGACAAACTCGAAGAAGCCGAGATAAAGAGGCAAGTGCTCCTGAGAGATTCCGCGGTGGGGCCGCAGCCAGGAACGCAGCAAGGACCAGAACCCCTCCATCGTGTTGACATGGACTTCGTGGAAGCCATCACCGTCTTCGTCACGGGCATACTCCCCGGCGTGATGGCAGACCGTTTGGTGCTCAAAGCCCCATTCGGGTAAGCGATGGTAGATCGTATACTCATCGGTCAGCACCAAGGTTCCCGGCCGAATCGTGGCCTCGATCAGGGGCCGAATCGTGGTCTGGCGGACGTCTTCGAGCATTTGGATGACCACCTGACCGCCGCGTTGGATCATGCCGAAAATCGGGGGCTTCTCCTTGGCCAGCGTACCGCGTCCGCGTGCCCCTTTAAGGCGGTTACGGCGTCCCTTCCGGTGTTTTTTTTACGGCGGATGGATGCCCTTTGTGACCGGCAACGATGTAAACCTCATCACAC
>NZ_FLUY01001486.1 GCF_900092655.1 Candidatus Thiosymbion oneisti | reverse complement strand
TGCTTTGAACTCCACCGTTTTGCCATCCCTGGCCCTGGATTCCGGCAATCCCTGCCGGAATGACGAGGGAGGGGTTGGCAGACTTCAG
>NZ_FLUY01001265.1 GCF_900092655.1 Candidatus Thiosymbion oneisti | reverse complement strand
ATGCCTAGCGCTGTAGGTTCCGGTAAGCATCGGGGTGAGGTTGCCGCCGCACTCCAAAACGTCCGGTGGTACCCTTCTATGATCGTTAGCAGTCCGGAATCCATAAAGAGCCTTATTTGTTAGAGCATACGAATTAACTGAGGACATTCTTATGGCAGAAAATTCATCATCAAATCTCAGCGCAGAACAAAAGCTGGAAATAGGATCTTACGTTGGTTCACTTATTAAAGGGTGGCTAACTTGGATAGGTATAGCAAACTTGGCAGTGCTTGGAGGTGCTATTGTTTACATATTTTTCATTTTGCCAGGAGAAGCGATTACAGAGGCGACTAATAGAATAGAAAGAAAAATCTCGCAAGCAATAACGAATCTTTCCGAACAAGCCAATACCAATTTAGTTAAATTCGGGGATCAAAGGAGAGGCTAAAAGCTCTAGATCAAGGATTGAAAGAGACCAACGAGCAGTTTAAATCCGTAAAGGCAGATATAGCTGAAATTGAAAGCGGCGAACTGAATGGGGTAGCAGAATTCCTGCGTGCGTTACGAGCTAATAAGGAAATTGCAGATATTATTCTACGCATCGGCCAATTAGAAGAAAAGATGAAGAACTTCGTTCATGCTATAAAAATAATCAACATAACCTATACCAGCAAATTGGGGCCAGAAGATGGAAAAGAGTCAGGTGCTTTGGAAGGTAGAAAATTGACATTTAATAAGCACAAAAAAGACTCAGTTATCCGTATTGGCTATACAGATAATTTTAGGGTAATCGGGGAACGCAAAGCGTGTCGTTGGGAGATCAAGGTCGATGGTAAATCATGCCCATCTGGGAAGTTGGTATACGACAGACATGATGGAAATAATTCTAATGTACGTACCAGCAATCATGTTATCGGATACTGCGAAAATCTTCCAAAAGGTAACCACACAATAAAAGTGTGGGTAGGTCCACGTCCTGGTAATGATCGGTACAAAAAATCAAATTGTGATACAGGTTGGGCTAAATCAAGATGGACATTGGAAGTCATGGAAATCGCAAACATGAATCCGTGACTTGAATGGGTTGAATGTTGGGCACCTGCAAGAGGTGCCCCTACAAAATTCTTTGTGCCCTTTGCGCCTTTGCGGTTCATCAGTCGCCAGCTACCAGTCACCAGCTTCCAGCGGCTGGCAGCCAGCGACGGGTAGCTGGTAGCCGGCCACAGATTTCCCCCAATATCCGAATCCCTCCCGAGGCTTTGGTAGAATGCCCGGATGGACGTCTCCCACATCCTCGACCAGCTCAACGACGCGCAACGCGAGGCGGTCACCGCCCAACCCGGCAATCTGTTGGTGCTGGCGGGGGCCGGGAGCGGCAAGACCCGGGTCCTGGTGCACCGCATCGCCTGGCTGCTCCAGGTGGAGCAGGCGCGACCCTGGACGATCCTCGCCGTCACCTTTACTAATAAGGCCGCCCGGGAGATGCGGGCCCGCATCGAGGAGATCCTCCAAGGGCCGGTGATGGGGATGTGGGTCGGCACCTTCCACGGTCTCGCCCACCGCTTTCTGCGCGCCCATTGGCAGGATGCCGAGCTCCCCCAGCAGTTCCAGATCCTAGATTCCGACGATCAGTACCGGCTGATCCGGCGCACCCTCAAGGCCATGGATCTGGACGAGGCCCGCTGGCCGCCGCGCCAGTGTCAGGGCTTCATCAACAAGCAGAAGGACGAGGGCCTGCGGCCCGAGCACATCGACAGCGGCGACGACTTCTACCTCGGCCGCATGCGCGAGCTCTACGCGGAATATGAGGGCGCCTGCAAGCGCGGCGGTATGGTGGATTTCGCCGAGCTGCTGCTGCGTACCCATGAGCTGCTGCGCGACCGCCAGGACATCCTCCATCACTACCGCGAGCGCTTCGCTCACATCCTGGTAGACGAGTTCCAGGACACCAATGCCATCCAGTACGCCTGGCTGCGCCTGCTCGCTGGCGGTCAGGACAAGCTGTTCCTGGTCGGTGACGACGACCAATCCATCTATGGTTGGCGCGGGGCCAAGGTCGAAAATATCCAGAGCTTCCAGCGGGACTACCCGGGGACCAAGGTGGTGCGGCTGGAACAGAACTACCGCTCCACGGGCAACATCCTGAGCGCCGCCAACGCCCTGATCGAAAACAACGCGACCCGGCTCGGTAAAAATCTGTGGACCGAAGACACCGCCGGGGCGCCTATCCGCCGCTATGCCGCCTTCAACGAGGTAGACGAGGCCCGGTTCGTGGTGGAAGGCATCCGCAAGCTTACTCAGGAAGAAGGCTACCGCCGCTCCGAGTGCGCCATCCTCTACCGCACCACCGCCCAGTCCCGGCTGTTCGAGGAGGTCCTGATCCAGGCCCAGATCCCCTACCGGGTCTATGGTGGATTGCGCTTCTTCGAACGCGCCGAGATCAAGGACGCCCTGGCCTATCTGCGGCTGTTGGCCAACCCGGAGGACGACGCCTCCTTCGAGCGCGCGGTCAACACCCCGCCCCGGGGGATCGGCGCCAAGACCCTGGACATCCTGCGCACCCAGGCCCGCGAGACGCATTGCTCCCTGTGGCAGGCCGCCGCGGACATGGGCATGACGGGCTCTCTTCCCGCCCGCGCCGCGGGGGCGCTCAACCGGTTTCGCGCACTCATCGATACCCGGCGGGAAGCGACGCGGGATATGGCGCTCCCGGATCTGACGGCGCAAGTCATCGAGGCCAGCGGTCTGCCCGCACACTATGAAAAGGCGAAGGACGGCCGGGGAGTGGATCGGATCGAGAACCTGGAGGAGCTGGTCAATGCTACCCGTCGTTTCGCCCACGAGATGGAGGACGATGAGGGCGATATCCTCGGCACCTTCCTATCCCACGCGGCCCTGGAAGCAGGAGAAGCCCAGGCAGACCCATTCGAGGACAAGGTGCAGCTCATGACCCTGCACAGCGCCAAGGGACTGGAGTTCCCCAGCGTCTTCATCGCGGGGATGGAAGAGGGCCTCTTTCCCCACAGCATGTCCGCGGACGACCCGGAGCGCCTGGAGGAAGAGCGCCGCCTGTGCTATGTGGGCATGACCCGGGCCATGCGCCACCTGTATCTCACCCACGCCGAGAGCCGACGCCTGCACGGCAGCGAGAGCTATCCCTTCGCGTCTCGCTTCCTGCGCGAGATCCCGGCGGAATTGATCGAGGAGGTCCGCGCCAGCGGGATTATGCGGCCGGCCATCGCACCGGGCGCGCCGGGAGCAAACACATCCGGTCCCGCCGCGGGCGGATTTCAGCTCGGCCAACGGGTCTCGCACCCCAAGTTCGGCGAGGGAACCATCATCAATAGCGAGGGGAAAGGGACCAGCGCCCGCATCCAGGTCAACTTCAAGGCCGTAGGCGCCAAGTGGCTAGTGGTGGCCTATGCCCGGTTGGAACCCGCCGGCGCTCCATAGCTTACCGATATCCCTGGCGAGCGCTCCGAAACCGATCCCACATCGTGGCCCGCCTCGCGCAAGGCCGACACACTCGCCAGCGGGATATTCTCATTGGCCAACAGGCGCATCAGGCCACGCCGCGCTTGAGGGGATAGATCATCTCTTCCCGCATCACCTTGGCGGTAAAGGCGAATACTGCTTGCAAGGACTCGTGGGTGAGTTGCGGGTAATGCTCCAAAATCTGAGCTTCACTCCAACCCTCCGCCAGCAGGCCCAGCAAAAAATCCACCGACAGCCGGGTCCCCTTGACAATGGGTTTGCCCAGCAGTACGGCGGGATCGGTATGGATATGGCCATGCCAGTTCATGGGTCAATCCCTCTCGGATAGTGGTTAAGGTTTAAATGGAAAAAGTGCCACTCGCAGTGGGTTGGGCACGCCACGCGCTGCATTCCCTCTGCCAGTAGGAGAGGGGGCGAAGCTCGTAGGTTGGGCAAAGTCGCCAGGGACGGCGGCGTGCCCAACAAATCATTTAAATATTAACCACTACCCGGAAATCTTCTCGGCAAAGCTCAAGGTCAATGCGGCGTCACGGGACTTGATGAAATCCAGTTCCGGCTTGTAGATCAGCCACAATGGAAGGCCGCACTCTCGCCCAGATAGCTTTCATCTTCCCGGATGCCCTTCCGGTCCAAAAATGCGCTTTACAGCGTCCCCGCCATCATCCGAAGAACCGGTTTCGGAGTAATCCCAGAAATCTACGGGAACGAGTTGTTCTGCTTCTTCTAGATATAGCTTGAGTCGCGGGTATTCGGCATTTCCATCCGTATCCCACTAAAGTCTCTTTTCTGCCACATGCCGCTCATGCTCCTCCAGACTATATTTCCAAGCATGAGTCGGGTGTTCGACATTCTTTTTTGTGAAGCATGGATAAAATCTGCGCCCGCTTAGGCGGGGAGACAACGGGCATCTTCCCTCGCTACGGTAGGAAGCCCAAAGGGATGCACCGGAGCACCTATGAACGGCTGACCGATCAGTACGAAACCATTCTAGATGCGTTAATCCGAAGATGATCTTTACCCGTCAACCAGCGTCGGAAAGGGGGGGCTAATTGGGGGAGCTAAAAGCTATAAGATAAAAACATCCTTTTTAATCAATTGGTTAGAAATATGATTGGCGGAGAGGGAGGGATTCGAACCCTCGGTACGCTATTAACGTACACACACTTTCCAGGCGTGCTCCTTCAGCCACTCGGACACCTCTCCGGGAGATTGGAGGTCTTGCGTCGACATGATTGCCGATTGCGCGGTGCTGGATAAAGCGGTTGCGGGCTAAGGAGAATATATGAATCTGCCTACCTGTGTAAACCAGTGAGGAAATTTGTCCACGCCGACCCTTGAGTCATGACCCAAGCGTAGACGGCCGTTAGACGACATCTGCTATCCTTAGCATACGAATCCATCGAGATGGGAGAATCCAGTGCGCAGTGTGGTCTATCCAGGGACCTTCGACCCGATCACCAACGGTCACATAGATCTGATCCAGCGCGCCGCTTTCCTGTTCGATCGGGTGGTGGTGGCGGTGGCGGTGGATACCGGCAAGGACCCGGCGTTCGATATCGAGCGCCGCGTCGAGCTCGCGGAGCAGGTGTTGCGGAACATCCCCCAAGTGGAGATCGCGCGCTTTTCCGGTCTCCTGGTCGCATTCGCCCGTAAGCATGGGACCTCGGTGATCATCCGTGGTCTGCGGGCCGTTTCCGATTTTGAGTACGAATTCCAGCTTGCAAGTATGAACCGCCGCATGGCCCCGGACATTGAGACCCTTTTCCTTACCCCCGCAGAGCAGTACGGCTATATATCCTCATCCCTGGTGCGCGAGATCGCCCGTCTGGGCGGGGACGTGTCGGCCTTCGTGGCCCCCGTGGTGCAGGCTGCATTACGGGAACGCTTTGGTTAGAGGCTGTCTAAAAACCAACCCATTGATTTTGCCTGATGGAGCCTTGTCTTCTATCCGGGCCAATGGGTTGAAAACCGACCCCACGGATATATCAATCAAAAGGAGTAACGATATGGCACTTTATATCACCGACGAGTGCATCAACTGCGACGTGTGCGAGCCGGAATGCCCGAACGGCGCCATCTCTCAGGGGGATGAGATCTACGTGATCGATCCCAATCTCTGCACCGAGTGCGTCGGTCACTACGAGACCTCTCAATGTGTCGAGGTGTGCCCCGTGGACTGTATCCTCAAAGACCCGGAGTATGAGGAAACCGAAGATCAGCTGATGGAAAAATACCGGAAGATCACCGGCGAAGCGGCCTGACCGATCCCATGCGCATTGCTTCACGAACTCGGCGGTGGTGCTTCTTTTCCGTCGTCTACGCCCTGCTGTTGCTCACCGCCGGAGTGCCGTGGGCGGCGACCAGCCCGCCCCAGGCAGCGATTGCCAGTGCCCATCCCCTGGCCACTGAGGCGGGATTCGAGATCCTGACCACCGGGGGCAACGCCTTCGATGCGGCAGTGGCGGTCAGCGCCGCGCTAGCGGTGGTAGAGCCCTACAGCTCGGGACTGGGCGGCGGTGGCTTCTGGCTCCTGCATCGGGCCGAGGACGGGCGCGAGCTGATGCTCGATGGCCGCGAGCGGGCGCCGCTGGCGGCCCACCGCGACATGTATCTGGACGCGGCCGGCCGCTTCGTGCCGGGGCGGTCCCTGAACGGCCCCCTGGCCGCCGGCATCCCCGGGGAACCGGCGGCGCTGGTCCACTTGACGGAGCATTACGGTCGTCTCCCCCTGGCGCAGTCACTCGCGCCGGCGATCCGTCTCGCCCACGCCGGCTTTGCCGTGGACGAACGGTACCGGCGCCTTGCGCAGCAGCGACTGGCAGTGCTCTTGCAATCCCCTGCCGCTGCCGAGCAATTCCTCCGGGACGGCGAGATACCGCCGGTGGGGACCCTGATCGTGCAACCGGATCTGGCGGGTACCCTGGAGCGCCTCGCAAGCAGGGGCCGGGAAGGTTTCTACGCCGGCCGTACCGCCCGCTTGTTGATCGCCGGCGTGCATGCGGCCGGCGGTATCTGGACCCCCGAGGACCTGGCCTCCTACCGGGTCGTGGAGCGTGCCCCGATCGTCGGCCATTACCGCGGCTGGCGGGTGGTCAGTGCCGCACCGCCGTCCTCCGGCGGTGTGCTTCTGGTACAGATGCTCAACATGCTCGCGCGCTTTGACCTGGCGGGCCTTGCGGACACCGACCGGGCCCACCTGCTGGTAGAGGTCATGCGCCGCGCCTACCGCGACCGGGCCCTGTACCTGGGGGACCCGGATGCCTTCGCGGTCCCGGTCGAGCGCCTCACCCATCCCTTCTATGCCGCCGGTCTGGCGCGGGACATCGATCCGGACCGAGCCACGCCCAGCCGGCCCGCAGCGGTGCGGGCGCAGGGCACTGACACCACCCATTTCTCCGTCCTGGACCGGGAGGGCAACCGGGTGGCCGCTACCCTCAGCATCAACTATCCCTTCGGTTCCGGGTTCGTGCCGCCGGGCACCGGCGTGCTGCTGAACGACGAGATGGACGATTTCTCCGCGCAGCCGGGGGTACCCAATGTATACGGATTGATCGGCGGTGAGGCCAATGCCATCGCGCCGGGGAAACGGATGCTCTCCAGCATGACGCCCACCTTTGCGGAGTCGGAACAGGGCCTGGCCATCCTGGGCACTCCAGGGGGCAGCCGCATCATCACCATGGTCCTCCAGGGTCTCCTCTCATTGGATGCCGGGGACCCGCCCGCAGCCTGGGTTGCCAAGCCGAGGTTCCATCACCAATACCTGCCGGACCGGATCCAATACGAGCCGGGGGCCTTCAGCGCCACCGAGCGCCGCCGTCTCGAAGCCAAGGGACATCGCCTACATGAGATCCGGGACGGCTACGGCAACATGCAGGCTATCTACTGGGATCGGCTACAAAACCAGGTCCGGGCGGCGAGCGATCCGCGCGGGATCGGTAAAGCGGAGGCGCGCTGATTTAGGATGCACATAGCGAAGCGTGCCCATCAATAATGGGTATCTCCCGACAGGTAGGCGGCATGCCTGACACGGAACACCGAATGTTGGGCACGGGCCATCCATTGATGCGGTTCGCCGTGGCCCCGTCCCTGGGGCCACCGCTCACCGTATCCTACGCCGTTGCCCAACCTACTGCTGGTAGCAACTAAATCTTCCATAAAGCCCATTCCGGTTCACAGCTTCCCTTCCAAGCCACCATTCGAGGTCCAAGAGCTACTATGAAGACCCTATTCGCATTTGTGCTTGCCCTGTTTGCCGTCACACTCGTGACCCTGCCGGATGCTGCCGAGGCCAAACGGTTCGGCAGGGGCATGAGTCTGGGTAAGCAGTATCGGGGCATGCCGCGCACCCCGCCGCGTCAGACTCAACGGGCTGTACCTAATCGTTCCCAGGCAGCAACCGGAGCCGCCGGCCGGACCAGCGGGGCGAGCCGTTGGCTCGGTCCCTTGGCCGGACTGGCCGCCGGTGGCTTGCTTGCATCGCTGTTCTTCGGCGACGCCTTCGAGGGCCTCCAGATCATGGACATCCTCCTGGTCGCGGCCCTGATCTTCGGTGGCCTGATGCTGTTCAAGGCCATGCGCCGCGGCCGTCCTGCGACCGCCGGGACCGGGGCCGGCGCATACGGCGGATCGGTAGCCGGGGGCGGAGGATCGGTTCCGGACATGATGCCGCCGGAGCTCGGCGATCCGACCCGCGTCGAACCCGCTGCGGGCGACGACGAGGCCCCGGCCTGGTTCGATGCTCCAGGGTTCCTGGACGGCGCCAAGGACCACTTCATTCGGCTCCAGACCGCCTGGGACCAGGCCGATTTCCGGGATATCCGCGACTACACCACCCCCGAGCTCTGCGCCGAGCTGGAGCGCGAGCGCAACCGCTTGGGAGAGGAGACCCAACACACCGAGGTCGTGACCCTGGACGCAGAGCTCGTCGGAGTCCAACGCGACGGCGACCAAGTGGTGGCAAGCATCCTCTTCTCCGGGCTGATCCGCGAGGAGCAGAACGCGACCGCCGACCCCTTCCGCGAGCTCTGGCACGTGCAGCACGCCTGGGAGAGCAGCGCAGGCGATTGGCTCATCGCCGGGATTCAGCAGCAAGAAGGGCTTGAAGATACGTGACGGCTTGTCTCGCTTCTTCCGCATCGCTCTACCGGCGTGCTTTGAACGAAGCCATCCTATTTGATCGCCGGGACACGGGCGGCTTCGCCCAATGTCGTCAAGTTATACTTCCACACGGAACAATCTGCGCATTTCACTCCCTCTCCCTCCGGGAGAGGGCGGGGGTGAGGGGGAAATTCAAAAGCTCGGATTGTGCCGTGTG
>NZ_FLUY01000415.1 GCF_900092655.1 Candidatus Thiosymbion oneisti | reverse complement strand
GGAGCGTCAGATCCCTCCTCCGTCGGGACAAGGTCTGCTCCCACGCTGGAGCGTGGGGAGCCAGCCGAAAATCAATGCCAGTAGAAACTCAACCACTACCAGCTGAAGCTGGTAGGTTGGGCCACTAAAGTGGCCCTCGGCGGACTCAACCGCCGACTGAA
>NZ_FLUY01001484.1 GCF_900092655.1 Candidatus Thiosymbion oneisti | reverse complement strand
ACACGACCGGCGATCTGGCTCCCGGTCAGGCGGCGTTCGAGCCGGCCCTGCTGCTCAAACTTTATCTTTACGGTTATCTCAAGCGGGTGCGGAGTTCCCGGCGTTTG
>NZ_FLUY01001477.1 GCF_900092655.1 Candidatus Thiosymbion oneisti | reverse complement strand
ATAACCGTAAAGATAAAGTTTGAGCAGCAGGGCCGGCTCGAACGCCGCCTGACCGGGAGCCAGATCGCCGGTCGTGTTGGTAAAGCCGAGCGCCTGCAAGTCGAGCGTGTTCACGTCAGCGTCGATCGCCCGTACCCGGTTGGTCTCGCTGACAT
>NZ_FLUY01001628.1 GCF_900092655.1 Candidatus Thiosymbion oneisti | reverse complement strand
GCGACCAGCCAAGTTTCCGACACACTCCGCGGCGCGGAGCTTCCGCGTTCCCACGCGGCGCGTGGGAACGAGAAAAACGGTCATTGGCCTTCCTTGAGCACCTCGGCCAGCTCAGGACACTCCCCGGATTCGGCCCTGGCCCGGAGTGCCTCTGCCAACACTGGATCACCCCTGCCCAACTTCGGCTTGGCCTGCCGCCGCATCCTTTTTGCGATGTAGCGGTCGGTGCAGGCGAGCTTGGCGCGAAGCTCGGCGCGATATTTTACGTGCGCCTGCTCGAACTCGGCCTTCTTCGGCGGCGCCGGCCAATCTGCAAACAGGCCCTGCCAGTCGTGCATGACATCGAATCCCTGGAGCGGCGAGATCGCCGTCGGATTCGAGGGCAGATCGAAAGCGATGGACCAGAAGCGCTCAATGGCCCACTCGACTCGTTCACGTCCCTCCTGAGACCAGTGTTCTCCCTCCTTCTCCAGCCGGGTCTCCAGTCTCTCAACCTCTGAGAACACAGAGGATAACCCTTTCCATTCGTCGCGCGGCGAGCGCAGATCCCGCAGATCGGCGAGTGACAGCTCCGCGTCCTGGAAGCTGGTTCCGTAGACCACCGCATCCCGGAGATCCGCGCCCTGGAGCTCTGCCCTAGAGAGATCCGCGCCCTGGAGCGCTGCCTCCTGGAGATCCGCGCCCTGGAGCGCTGCCCCCATGAGAACCGCGCCCTGGAGCTGTGCCTGCCGGAGATCCGCGATCTGGAGCGCTGCCCCCCGGAGATCCGCGATCTGGAGGTCTGCCCACTGGAGATCCGCCCCCTGGAGCGCTGCCCCCCAGAGAACCGCGCCCTGGAGAACTGCCCCAGAGAGATCCGCGTTCTGGAGCTTTGCCCACTGGAGATCAGCGCCCTGCAGATTTGTCGGCTGGAAACTCCCATCCTGCAATTTCAGCATCCCGAGATTCGCGTCTTGTAGCCTCGCTCTCTCAAGCTTCGCGCGCTGCAGCTTGGCGCCCCGGAGATCCGCGCCTTGCAGATCTGCCGGCTGGAGACTCCCATCCTGCAATCTCAGCCACCCGAGCTGCGCGTTTTGCAGTCGCGCTTCCCGGAGATTCGCGCGTTGCAGTTGTGCTCCCCGGAGATTCGCGTGCTGCAGCGCTGTCCATTGGATGTCCCCATCCTGCTCCAACCGTCCGAGATCTGCGCCCTGGAGCTTTGTTCCATCAAGGTTGGCGTGCTGCAGCCTGGCGCCCCGGAGGTCTGCGTCCCAGAGATTGCTTTTGGAGAAGTCGGCATAGCGCAGATCCCGTCCGCTCAGATCCAGTGCCTCGCCGGCTTCCAGCCAGATCTCCGCCTGTCTCTTTTCTTTCTCTTTGTCATCTTTTACTACATGCTCAGCGAACAGGAGCTCCACCGGGGGTTCCTTGCGCATCAGAACCTGATCGCGCAGCTTCAGATTCCGGCGAATCCTGTCCGGCCATGGCTGGTACCCGATCAACCGTTCAATGCCACCGCCGGGCGGAACCAACAGGCCCCAGCTACCGAACAGCAGCAGGATAGTGAGCACCAAGACCCCTCCCACGCGCCAACGCTGGTGCACCTGCCAGTGCCCGGAGCGAGAGGACAAGAGCGGCCAAAAAATCCACAGCAGCAGCAGGTCCAGGGTGAGTACCAGTTGGTGATCGAAGGTGATCCATCCGTCGTGATAGCGCAGGAACATCCATTGGATGGCCACCAGCACAAGGATGGGAGTCAGCAGGATGATGAAGACTACCGCTACCTTGAATGCCCAGCGGATCAGCCCCGGATAGTGCCTGCCGATAATCAGATGGCTGAAGATCAGCGGAAAGGGCAGCTCCCGCTGGGTCCGCTCCACTTCCGGCGGCAGTGACCTGAGTTTATTGTCGAGGTTGAATAGCTTGCGGGACAGCAGATAGAACTGGTTGAGCAGATGGGCATGGAAGACCAGCACCAGCCAGGGGATGAAGATATAGAACCCGAGCAGGGGCAGCTCCACATTGAGCAAGGGCAGCTTGGCGCCGGTCTCTTTCAGGAGCTGTTCATCGGTGGTCGAGAAGACGATGACCGCCACATAGAAGGCGAACAGGAGAAAGGTGAAATAGAGCATGCGCACATGGCGCGCGGCTTCGTCCGCCGCAGTGCGCAGGACCGCCAGCTCGGCGAGGCGATCCGATTCTTCGAGTGCCCGGCGATTTTTGTCCCAGCGATGAGACATCTCATTTTATCTTTATCCATAGATTACGCAGATTTTCGCAGATTATCTTTTTCTAATCGTGGAAATCTGCATAATCCGTGAATAAATCTTTGTCCCCGCCGCCGCAGCAATCGCGGTATCCGGCGCACGCCTGACCCGTCTACGGGCTCGGGAGACCTTCCGCGGCTCGGAGCAAACCCATCGAGCGCCGGGAAGGGAGTTCAGGGGATCCATGCAGGCCTGCAGGGGTTCCGACAACACCCGCTGGGACTCAGGTAAAACCCGCTTGAAGCCTGGGTAAATTTCCGGGACACGGAGCAAGCCCGCCGAGAGCGAGAATAAATTTCTACGCTTCGGAGTAAGCCCGCCGAGCACCGGAAAGGGAGTTCAGGGGATCCATGCAGGCCTGTCGGGATTCCGACAATACCCGCCGGGACTTAAATAAAGCCCGCTCGCAGCCCAAGCAAATTTCTGAGGCCCGGAGCAAGCCCGCCGAGAGTGAAAATAAATTTCTACGCTTCGGAGTAAGCCCGCCGAGGGCCGGAAAGGGAGTTCAGGGGATCCGTGCAGGCCTGTAGGGGTTCCGACAATACCCGCCGGGACTCAGGTAAAGCCCGCTCGAAGCCCAGGTAAATTTTCGCGGCCCGGAGCAAGCCCGCTGAGAGCGAGAATAAATTTCTACGCTTCGGAGTAAGCCCGCCGAGCACCGGAAAGGGAGTTCAGGGAATCCATGCAGGCCTGCTGGGATTCCGATAATACCCGCCGGGGCTCCGATAAAACCTATCGCAGGTCGGGGAAGGCGTATTGAGCATATGGAAAGGCCCGCCGCGGGCTTGCCAAGGCTGGTCGAAAATCGGGAGAATCCCCCGCACACCTCGAGTAGCCCGCCGCGGCGGCGGGATTATTTTTATTTTTATCTTTCGCGTTCTCCGGATCCGCCGGGATGCCCGAGAACGGAACCTAATGGAGGAATAACGATCATGGCAACCTTTCCCAAGGCCGAAGCCGAGATCCAATCCCTGGCCCATGAGATCAGGACCGGGCTGCAAGGCCACCCGGACCTGTATCCGAGTCCACCGGTAACCGAAGAGGAGCTCGGCAAGGCACTCAAGGTTTATACCCGGGCCGCGGATGCCGTCACCGAGCAACAGGCGGCGGTCAGTCATGCCGTCAATGTCAAGCACGAGACCCTGGAGGCGTTGACGGATGCCATGAAGCGGATCCTGAGATACGCCGAAAATGTGACCCAGTTCGATGATGCGAGCCTGAAATTCCTGGGCTGGGGCGGACGCCGGAGTGGCACCTCACTGGAGCCGCCGGGCCAGACCCGTTCCTTGGAGACCCCGCGCCGGGGAGAAGGCTGGATCTTCCTGAACTGGAAGAAGCCGGAGGATGGCGGCAAGGTGGCGGCTTACAAGGTTCAGCGCCGGGAGGAGGGTTCGGAGGACTGGATCGATGTGGGCACGGCACTCGCAACGGAGGCGACCCTTTCCGATCAACCCAGGGGCAAGCAGTTCGTCTTCCGGGTCGTAGCCATCAACAAGGCGGGAGAGGGCGAGCCGAGTAATGGGGTCTTGGCGGTACTCTGAGAGTCGGTGTCCATCCGTGGTTCTCTTTGTTTTCTCTCGTTCCCACGCGCCGCGTGGGAACGCGGAAGCTCCACGCCGCGGAGAGAATCAGGCATATGCCCACCATTCCGTTCTTGCAATAGCTCAAGCGGTCCGCACAGCGGACCCTACCCTAACTGAACCACGGATACACACGGATTGACACGGATGGCCCTATCCGCGTCTCGGATGGCTCCATATCCGTGTCCATCGGTGTCCATCCGTGGTTCTCTTTGTCGGGACGACCGCAAGGGGTGAGGCATCCGGCGGATGGCGCAAGCTTATCCGCCCTACGCGGCTACCCGGCTGGCTCGGGTAGATGTCAACAGGACCCGGATTTCGGGTTTCACGCGTGCCTGGCGTATCCGATACCCTGCAGCGCCGTCTCGATCTCGTTCAGGATCTCGGGGTCGTCGATGGTCGCCGGCAGCTTGTAGTCCTGGCCGTCGGCGATGCGTTTCATGGTACCGCGCAGGACCTTGCCGGAGCGGGTCTTGGGCAGGCGTGCCACTACCGTTACCTGCTTGAAAGCGGCCACCGGGCCGATCTTGGCGCGTACCAAGCCGACCAGCTCGGCGAGGATTTCCGCAACCTCCCGGTCCACGCCTTCCTTGAGTACCACCATACCTACCGGCAGCTCGCCTTTGAGGGCGTCCGCCGCGCCGATGACGGCACACTCGGCCACGTCTGCATGGGAGGCCAGGACCTCCTCGATGGCGCCGGTGGAGAGTCGGTGCCCGGCCACATTGATGATGTCGTCGGTGCGGCTCATGATGAACAGATAGCCGTCTTCGTCCTTCAGGCCCGCGTCGCCGGTCAGGTAATAGCCGGGCTGGACGCTCAGATAGGCGTCGCGGTAGCGGTCGTCGTTCTGCCACAGGGTGGTCAGACAACCGGGGGGCAGGGGCAGCTTGATCATGATGCGGCCGAATTGGCCCGGTCCCTGTTCCCTCCCCTCCTCGTCCAGGATCCTCACGTCATAGCCGGGGACGGCCTTGGTAGGCGATCCGGGCTTGACCGGCAGCTGCTCGATGCCGAGGAAGTTGGCGGCGATGGCCCAGGCGGTCTCGGTCTGCCACCAGTGGTCGATCACCGGGACGGCGAGGAGCCGCTCGGCCCAGGTGAGGGTATCCGGGTCGCAGCGTTCGCCGGCCAGGAACAGGGCCCGGTAGCCGCTCAGGTCGTATTTCCCGAGGAACTCCCCGCCCGAGTCCACCCGCTTGATGGCCCGCAGGGCCGTGGGGGCGGTGAACATGACTGAGACCTGGTGTTCACTGATCACGCGCCAGAAGGCGCCGGCGTCCGGGGTCCCTACTGGCTTGCCCTCGTAGACCAGGGTGGTGCACCCATAGAGCAGGGGCGCATAGACGATGTAGGAGTGGCCCACGACCCAGCCCACGTCCGAGGCGGCCCAGAAGACCTCTCCCGGCGTCATGCCGTAGATGTGCTGCATGCTCCAGTGCATCGCCACCGCGTGTCCGCCATTGTCGTGCACCACGCCTTTGGGGGTGCCGGTGGTCCCGGAGGTATAGAGGATATAGAGGGGATCGGTGGCCGCCACCGGCACGCAGGGGTGGGGCTGGGCGCCGGCCATGGCCTCGACCCAGTCCAGATCCCGGCCCGCGACCAGGGTGCCGGGTGCCTGTTCGCGCTGCAGCAGGACGCAATGTTCCGGCTGGTGGCTGGACAGGGCGATGGCCTGATCCACCAAGGGCTTGTAGGGCACTACCCGGCCGGGCTCGATACCGCAGGAGCCGGCGACGATGACCTTGGGCCTGGCATCCTCAATGCGGGTGGCGAGCTCCCCGGACGAGAAGCCGCCGAAGACTACGGAGTGGACCGCCCCCAGGCGCGCGCAGGCGAGCATGGCAATGGGTGCCTCGGGCACCATGGGCATGTAGATGATGACCCGATCCCCCTTGGTCACCCCCAGCCCGGCCAGGACCCCGGCGAAGCGGGCGACCTCGTCCCGCAGCGCCCGGTAGCTGTAGGTGCGCTGGGTGCCGGTGACCGGGCTGTCGTAGATCAGGGCCGCCTGCTCGCCCCGCCCCGCCTCCAGGTGGCGGTCCACCGCGTTGTAGCAGGTGTTGAGCTCGCCGCCGACGAACCAGCGATAGAAGGGCGGGGTGGTGTCGTCGAGCACGCGATCCCAGGGCTTTTCCCAGTGGATCGACCGCGCCGCCTGGCCCCAGAAAGCCTCCGGATCGGCAAGCGAGCGTGAATAGACCTCGGCGTAGGACATGGTGACCTCCTCCACTTGTATTTATACCCTGTGCCGCAAAATCCAATGCCATTAAGTTAGCTGTTGGCCGCTGGTTGTAGTCGGTCGGATTAGACCTGTACCCGACGTCGAGACATCCAAACGATGTCTGAACCTGCCCGCGCCCGCCAACCGATTTGGTAAGAGAAAACGACGAAGTGCGCGAACAAGATCCCTCCCTTCGGTTCGGGATGACAATCCCTTCGGTTCGGGATGACAATCCCTTCGGTTCGGGATGACAATTTCGCGCGGATTCGCGTGATTCGTCGTTTTTCCTCTCATTTGCCAACCACAAGGCTTAACTTAATGGCATTGCTGCAAAACCCCCATACGGCGGCTATGGTTCCCCGGAAAGATCGAATATGCAAGCCCGATCCGGCGGGCCGCAGGAAAAACCACGCAGCGCGTAAATCGACTTTGGAGTGCGCCGGCAAAGCGGCGCGGCCGAATCGAACCCCAGCGCTGGGGGATACCAGCAGCCTTTACTGGGAACCTGAGCACCGGATCCCACACGCGCCGCGGCGACGGCGCTTTCCCCTAGCCGCAATGCCTTTGTCCGGAACGGGCGTGGCACCGCATCCAAAGCGGCGGGCGGGTGCTCCAGGGCCAACCCTGCGGTTACTTCGAGTACTGTGGATTCCAGCAGGTATCGGGAAAAGGCTTCTCGTCCCCACGCGCTGCGTGGGGGCGTGGAAGCTCCGCGCCGCGGAGAAGGCGGGTCGGAACAGCATCTTGCCGGCAAATTCTGGCCGGCAGGATGCCGGCGTTCCCAGCGCAGCGCATCCCGCCAAAACGCATCCCGTCACAAGCTTCCGCGGCGCGGAGCGATCAGGTTCCCATGCGGCACGTGGGAACCAGAGAAAGTTTAAACCACAGAGGACACAGAGAGCGCAGAGAATTGGCCGGTGCCTTTCTCTGTGTCCTCTGTGGTTCGAAAGGACTTTTGCGATACCCTCGGCAGGCCCGAGAAAAAACTACAAACTACGGATCGCGCAAATCAGCGCGCATCGATCCGCGAGGATACGCGCCCACCCTGCCCCGTTTTGCGACAGACCAGAGCTTTGTTACCATCCGCTGGATTCAAGGACTTTTCGTGCTTCCCAAGATGCTTCAGATCTACAACAGCCGGACCGGAAAGAAAGCGGAGTTCGTACCTATCGACCCCGGTCGGGTACGCATGTATGTATGCGGCATGACCGTCTACGACCTGTGCCATCTGGGCCACGCCCGGGTCATGGTGGTGTTCGACCTGGTCTACCGTTATCTGCGCGCGCGCGGATACGAGGTCGAGTACGTTCGCAATATCACCGACATCGACGACAAGATCATCGACCGGGCTAACGAGCGGGGGGAGTCCTGCGGCGCGCTCACGGAGCGCTTTATTGCCGCTATGCATGAGGATGCGGACGCCTTGGGCATCCTGCCGCCGACCCAGGAGCCCAGGGCCACCGCCCATATGGAGGAGATCCTGGCCATGATCCGGGTCCTGGTGGACAAGGGCCATGCCTATGTGGCCGCTAACGGCGATGTCTACTATGCGGTGGCCAGCTTTGACGGCTACGGCAGGCTCTCGGGCAAGGACCCGCGGGAGCTGCGCGCGGGGGCCCGAGTCGAGGTGGGCGAGGCCAAGCGCGATCCGCTGGATTTCGCCCTGTGGAAGGCGTCCAAGCCGGGGGAGCCGACCTGGGACTCCCCCTGGGGCGCGGGCCGGCCCGGCTGGCATATCGAATGCTCGGCCATGTCCACGGCCTGCCTCGGCAACCACTTCGATATCCACGGCGGCGGCGCGGACTTGCAGTTTCCCCACCATGAGAACGAGATCGCCCAGTCCGAGGGCGCCACCGGCGAGCCCTTTGTCAATTGCTGGATGCATAACGGCTTCGTGCGGGTGAACCAGGAGAAGATGTCCAAATCCTTGGGCAACTTCTTTACGGTGCGCGAGATCCTGTCCCGCTACCGCCCCGAGGAGGTGCGTTACTTTATCCTCACCAGCCATTACCGCAGTCCGCTCAACTATGACGATGAGCACTTGGACCATGCCCGCGCTGCACTCACCCGCTTCTATACGGCACTGCGGGGCCTACCGGAGGCAGCTCCCGCCGGTGGCGGGGGCTTCCGCGCGCGTTTCCACGCCGCCATGGACGACGATTTCAACACCCCGGAGGCCCTGGCGGTGCTGTTCGATCTAGCGCGGGAGATCAATCGGGTGCGGGCCAAGGACGTGCAATCGTCTGACCAGCAGTCGGCCGCGGCCTTGGGATCGGAGCTCAGGGCCCTCGGCGGGGTTTTGGGTATCCTCCAGGACGATCCCGAGAGCTACTTGCGCGGGGAGGGTTCCGACACCGATCTGACCGATGGACAGATCCAAGCGCTGATCGACCGGCGCGTCGCGGCCCGCCAGGTGAAGGACTGGGGCACGGCCGATCGCATCCGCGACGAGCTCCAGGCCGCCGGTATCCTGCTAGAGGACGGGACAGACGGGACCATCTGGCGGCGGGCCTGATTCCGCATCGATACCTAGGTAGTAGTAAATTTTTAAACCACTTGAAAATTACCACTACCAGCGTCTCGAAAGGCTCCCAACCATGAATCCCACGCACACGAAATTTCCCTATGGCATCGCCGATTTCCAGGCCATTCGAGAGGAAGGCTACCTCTATATCGACCGGACCGACCGCATCCGGCTTTTAGAGGAAATCGGCAAACAGATCCTTTTCCTTCGTCCCCGTCGCTTCGGCAAGAGCCTGTGGCTGTCGACCCTGGAAAACTACTATGATCTGGCGCGTAGCGAGCGCTTCGACGGAATCTTCGGGGGGCTGAAGATCGGCCCAAACCCCACGCCTCGGCACAACAGCTACGTCGTCATGGTCTGGGATTTCTCCACCGTGGATACCCAGGGGGATATCGAGTACATCCGGGGTGCACTCTACCGTCATATCAATGTCTGTATTGATGACACCCTTGCCCGTTACCCGGAGCTCGAGCGTTTTCCCCTGATCGATGACGCCATCGCCAATTTTCAGGCCCTGGTAAAGGCAATCGCTCGAGCCGACCACAAGCTCTATCTCTTCATCGACGAATACGACAGTTTCGCCAACGAGGTGTTGGTGAGCCGGTTGCGGGGGATCGACCGCTACAGGGATCTGGTGGGTGGTGAAGGGGTGCTGAAGAGCCTGTTCAAGGCTATCAAGAGCGTCGCCCGCGGCCAGGGGTTGGATCGGGTGTTCATGACCGGCGTCTCGCCGGTGGTGATGAGCGATATCAGCAGCGGCTACAACACCATACAGACCATTTCCGATTACCCGGAATACAATGATCTGTGTGGTTTCACCACCGACGAGCTGCGCGCTATCCTCGACCGGGTGGCCGCTGAATGCGGACTGTCCCCGGACCAGGCCGATGAGGCCATGGAGACCATGCGCACCTTCTATAACGGGTATTGCTTCTCGCCGAGACAGGCTTCCCCGACCCACGATTCCCTGATCTACAACCCGACTCTGGCACTCTATTTTCTCAAAGAATTGGCAATGTATTGCGAGTACCCGGCCAGGATCCTCGATAGCAACCTGGCTATGGACCGCAACCGCATCCAGTTCGTCGCCGGATTGCCCCACGGCGAGCGGCTGGTCACGCAAGCCCTGGCCGCCAATGAGGCCAACCCGGACCAGAGTATCTTCATCGACCGACCGGCCGACCGCTTCGGGGTCGAGGATATGTTAAATGCCCCCCGCGACGACACCTTCCTGGCCTCGCTGCTCTATTACCTGGGGGTACTCACCCTGGCCGGGCGCGATGAGCAGGGCAGATTGCGCCTGACCATCCCAAACCTGGTAGTGCGCAGCCTCTATGCCGAGCGCCTGTACGATGCCCTGGTGCCCGAGTACGAGGACCGAGAGACGCGGCGGGCGGCGGCGGATCGCTTCTACGCCTACGCCGATCCGGAACCCCTGTGCGATTTCATCGAACAGCGGTTCTTCAAGGTATTCGACAACCGGGATCTCCGCTGGAGCAATGAGCTCACTGTCAAGACCGCCTTTCTTACCCTGCTCTTCAACGATACCTTCTACATCATGGACTCGGAAACGGCCATCGACCGGGGTTACAGCGATTTGAGCCTCATCCTCCGCCCGGACATGCGCAAATACAAGCTCCTCGATCACCTGCTGGAATTCAAGTATCTCCCATGGAAGGCATTGGGAAGGAACAGCGAGGCGGTACGGGCTATGACCCGCGAGGAATTGCGGGAACTGTCACCTGTAGTAGAACAGCTGAAGATCGCCGGGGCGCAACTGGCCCGCTATCGGGAGACCCTGGAACGGGTCTATGGTAAAAAACTGAGACTACACACCCATGCGGTAGTCTGCATCGGACTGGAGCGGTTGGTGTGGTAAAAGTCCTTTCGAACCACAGAGGACACAGAGAACACCGAGAAGGGCACAGGCCAATTCTCTGCGTTCTCTGTGGTTTAGGGGCGTTCTCAATTAACAAATTGTCTAAGTGCTGTAGGCTGGGTTGAGGAACGAAACCCGGCTTTTCCGGTCCGCAATGCCGGGTGCTGGGTTTAGCCGTCCCTGGCCGCAACCCAGCCTACGGGCTTGTGAACAGGACCGGTTCACAGAATGACTATCGGCAAACCTACTCGGATACTCCTGCATCTGTTTACAGGCGGGATAGTGTCGCTTACGGCCATCCTGATAATGCTGAGGCAAATTCCTGGTTGGGAACCAGTGCAAACGCTGGTTCTGGCGGCTGGATCAGGGATCATTGCATTGGGCTTCGTACCTAACTTAGGGTTTGTCTCTCGTGCTTCAACGGATATCTGCCTGTCAATACTGAGCCTATTCACAATCCTTACACTCTGTGAAGGATTCTTTAGAATCATCGAGTTCGACTTTGCTCCTAGTCGGGAACGCGCCTGGCGAAAGACTCCTACCTATTACCGGAAGCCAACCGTACCAACTGGAGAGGTCTTCTTCAGGCGCCCTGGTCCACAAACCTGGACCGGTCAGGTTCGAAATACAGTCCTGATTCAAAATAACATCGAACCTAATCCCTACAACAATGAGCCCGTGATAACCGTCAAATACAATAAACTAGGATTCAGAAACCCGGATGACCTTTCGGACTGGGAGATTGCTGTAGCGGGTGACTCATTTGTTGAATTGGGTTATCTGCGATACGAAGAATTGTTCACAACGATACTCGGCAACATCCTCAATAAGAGAGTTTTGAACCTGGGCACAAGCTACACCGGCCCTCTCACTCAGTTGAGCTACCTCCGAGATTATGGTATCTCCTCAAGTACAAAGCATACTGTTATCGTTTTTTTTGAAGGTAATGATTTAGGTGGGCTTGCTAGAGAATATGAAGCGCTAACCGGCCGGCAAGCGAGTGGTCAACGTAACTATCGTGAGTTCAAAAGACAAACTTCCTTAGCGAAAGCGTTTTATGAACTACTCAGAAACTCGGTTAGATCCTGGCCCGGACCAATCGATCTTGCGAATGCTCACTTCAAATCCCCACACGGCGATATACCAGTCACACTGACGTACACGCCGCCGGCTAAATCCGAAATATCCGCAGAGAACATTCAACAGCTCAACTATTTTTTTAGCGGATACGCCAGCTTTGGAATAGAACGGCAAACTATCGGCTGGATTGCGTACATGCCAAGCAAGCGGAGAATTCTTGATGGGCAGCTTCGCTTTAATCGTCTAACAGACGAAAGGTTCAGGAGCTGGCAGCCAAGTGACCTTCCTGAATTGATCTCCGAGTTGTGTGATCAATATGGAATCAGATTCATTGACTTGACGCCGGACCTGGTTGAGGAAACCAGAAACAAGGGACATCTTGTTTATAACTCAATCTACGACACTCACCTTAACTCGGTCGGCTCTCTAGTCGTCGCGCGAGTGATGGCAAAACATCTGGCAACGCAGGGTCCACGGTCACCGGACAAGGCCCTGCAGCCGACACGGTAACCCGCGCGGCTAATCGCTACCGTTCGGAGAAGTTTGCTTACTGCATACCGCGGATCAGCGGCATTGGCGTAGATGCCACCACTCGGAGCCACGCTTTAGCCAATGGAACATGCTAATCTACGCAGGCCGTAATGCAGGCATCTTCTCTCACTTCAACCTAATGGCAATGGCCTGCAAGCCATTGCTGCTCAACAAGGCGCGAGTCTTGTTCATTTCCTGCCTGCCCCGGTACGGACCGGCGCGCACCCGATGGTAGTCCTTGCCCTTTACCGTCACCTGCTGGATGCTGGAGCGGATGCCGAGCAGAGCAAGCCTGGCCTTGAGTTGTTCCGCATCGGACGCCTTGCGTAAAGAGGCAACCTGCACCAGATAGGAGGCGCCGTCTCCGGCAGACCTTTTCGGTTTCTCCGTTTTGGCCGTCTTCCGAGGTTTGGGGGGCGTTGCCGCTCGCGATGATTCTTTTTGCTGCCGAGATTTCGGTGCGGGCCGCGGCGGGGGTGATGCGGTGCCACCCACCTCCTCGTTGGGGACTTGCACCTTCAGCTCCGGGAGGAGCCGGTGGAAGACGAAGCGGGGTTTAGCAGGCGGTTTCGCTTGAGCCTGGGCTTGGGCTCGGGGGCTCGCGGCGGCCGGCGGAGGCCTCTGGTCCTGCAGGGTCCAGGCCAGACCGACCCCGAAGGCGCCGACCACCGCGCCGGTGACGAACCAGAAGAACCCGGAGCCTCCGCGCCGGGCGTGGCGGGGCCTGGGCCTCTCCTTGGTCTTGTAGTCTCTCGTTGCCATGTCACATACTCTCCGGGGCCGATACCCCGATCAGATCGAGCCCGTTGCGCAGCACCTGTCGCACGGCCAGGATCAGTTTAATACGGGCGTCACGCAGGCCCTCATCCTCCACCAAAAACTGGTGAGCGTTGTAGTAGGTATGGAAGTCGTTGGCCAGCTCCCGTAGGTAATGAGCAAGTTGGTGGGGTTCCAGGGCGAGCGCCGCCGCCTCCACTACCTCCGGATAACGGGACAGGACCTTGAGCAGGGCCTGCTCATGAGCCGCCGTAAGCTGCTCCAGGTTGACCTCCCCCGGGCTCGGGTCCACTGCCATACCCCGTTCCGCCGCCTGGCGCAGTACGCTACAGATCCGGGCATGGGCATACTGGACATAGTAGACCGGATTATCCGCGGACTGGGACTTGGCGAGATCCAGGTCGAAATCCAGGTGCTGCTCGCAACGGCGCATGATGTAGAAGAAGCGGGCCGCGTCCCGCCCCACCTCCTTGCGCAGCTGGCGCAGGGTAACGAACTCTCCGGAACGGGTGGACATCTGGGCCCGCTCGCCCCCACGATAGAGGATAGCGAACTGCACCAGCAGCACGTCCAACCGATCGGGGTCGTCTCCCAGGGCCGCCAGGGCCGCCTTGACCCGGGGCACATAGCCGTGATGGTCTGCCCCCCAGATATCGACCACGCGCTCGAAGCCACGTTCCAGCTTGTCCAGGTGATAGGCGATGTCCGAGGTGAAATAGGTCGTCTGGCCGTTGTCGCGTACCACCACCCGGTCTTTCTGGTCCCCGAAGGCGCTGGAGCGGAACCAGAGCGCGCCGTCCCGTTCGTAGAGATGCCCGGCCGCGCGCAGACGCTCGATGGCCCGCTCGATAGCACCGCGTTCGGTCAGGGAACGCTCGGAGAACCACTCGTCATAGTCCACCCCGAACCGGGACAGGTCGTCGCGGATATCATCCAAGATATGCTTGAGTCCTCGGTCGAACACCAGCCGGTAACGATCGTCACCCAGTAAGCGGCGGGCACGTGCGATCACGGCATCGATGTGGATTTCCTTGTCGCCCCCAGCCGGCTCGTCGGGGGGCAGACCGGCGCAGACCTGGTCGCCGGCATAACGGTAGTCGTCCCCGTGCTCCTGATGCAGAGAGGCCGCGATGTCCCAAACATAGTCGCCGCGGTAGCCGTTACTCGGGAAGGGGAGGTCCTCCCCACACAGCTCCAGATAGCGCAGCCACACGGAGGTAGCCAGGATATCCATCTGTCGGCCGGCATCGTTGACGTAATACTCGCGGTGGACCCGGAAACCCACGGCCGCCAACAGATCCGCCACCACTGCGCCGTAGGCGGCACCACGGCCATGGCCCACATGCAGGGGACCGGTGGGGTTGGCGGAGACGAACTCCACCTGGACCCGTTTGCCGGCGCCGACATCGCTGCGCCCGTAGGCCGGGCCGGTCACCAGGATCTTGGGGACCCGGGCCCGGTAAGCGGCAGGGGCGAGAAAGATATTGACGAAACCGGGGCCGGCGATCTCCACCCGCTCGATCAAGGGGGACGGGGGTAGCGATTCTACCAGGCGTGCGGCCAAGTCCCGCGGCTTGGTGCGGGCCTGCTTGGCCAGAACCATTGCCGCGTTGGAGGAGAAATCGCCATGGCGCTGGTCGCGGGTGCGCTCCACCTGGACATCCAGGAGTCCGTCTCCCGGAAGGAGGCCGTCAGCAACGAGTCGCTCCAGAGCGCTGGCGAAGAGATCCTTGACTTGTTGCTTCATGGGTTCCGAAGGGGCCGAAAAGTTGATATAGAATACCAAGAAAATCGGGCAAGTGCGTATAAATTCGTTGAAATGGGATCAGGTCTTGTAATCCTGTTTGCGTGCGACTGGATTGATGCTTGGAGCGTTCGAGGCTCATAGATACTTGATGACACGCCGGCACTGACCTGGCAGACGATCAGCGCGCCTTGGTGCGTCGAACGCAACACGTCATCACCTTCAGGTTTCTTCAGGTTTTTGGAATACTTTCACTCTGGAGCGTGGCAGCCAGAGGCTGATTTGTGGGGATACCTCAGGGTTCAGAGCATCTCCTGGGGGTCCGTGTCCAGGGACCAGCGCACCCGCGAGCCGCCCTTCAGGGCCCGTACTCTGGTCAGCCAGGCCGTCAGGAACGCCTGTAGGTCCGGCCTCAGATCCGATTGCGCCAGCAGATGGGCACGGTGGCGACCACCGCGCCGCTCCATGGGCGCCGGAATAGGGCCCAAGACCGCCACCCCCTTGGCGGCCACAGCGGTCGCCTCGCCCGCGGCCCGCTCCAGAAATTTCGAGGCCGCTTGCGCATCCTGTGACTCGGCGCGCATCAGGGCCTGATGGGAAAAGGGGGGCAGCGCGGCCTGCCGGCGTTCTTCGAGGGCGGTGGCGGCAAAGGCCGGGTAGCCCTGTCGTTGCAGGCCGAGCAACAGGGGATGATCCGGATGCCTGGTCTGCAAGACGACCCGACCCGGACGCCGGGCCCGACCGGCCCGCCCCGCCACCTGGACCACCAGCTGGGCCATCCGTTCCGGGGCGCGGAAGTCAGCCCCGTAGAGCCCCTGGTCCAGTTCCAGGATCCCTACCAGGGTAACTCCGGGGAAGTGGTGCCCCTTAGCCAGCATCTGGGTCCCCAGCAGCAGGGGGATCTCCCCGCGCCGGGCCGCCCCGAGCAGGCGTTCCAGCTCACCCTTGCGGCGCGTGCTGTCGCGGTCGATCCGCGCCAAGCTAGTATCGGGAAAGAGGTCCCGTAGCTCGGCCTCCAAACGCTCGGTCCCCCACCCCAAGGGGCGCAGATCGAGCCCCTTGCAATCGGGGCAGGCCCCAGGCAGGGCGCGAGTCCAGCCGCAATGGTGGCACCAGAGGCGCTCGGTGGCGAGGTGCAGGGTGAGCCTGGCATCGCACCGGGGACACTCACTGACCCACCCGCACGTATGACAGGTCAGCACGGGGGCGAAGCCGCGCCGGTTGAGAAACAGCAGGACCTGATTCCCCTGTTCCAGCTCCTCGCGCATCAGGCGTAGTAGCACCGGCGACAGGCCCGCGCGCAGGGGTTGGGCGCGGATGTCCAAGGTCAGGAGCTCCGGCGGCAACGCACCTCCGGCCCGGCGCGGGAGCTCAAGCCGGGTGTAACGACCACTGTGGGCATTGTGCAGTGTCTCCAGGGACGGCGTGGCGGAACCCAAGACCACCGGGCAGCGGGCCTGCTGGGCCCGGCGCACGGCCAGGTCCCGCGCCGAATAGCGGAATCCGTCCTGCTGCTTGAAGGAGAGGTCGTGCTCCTCGTCCACCAGGATCAACCCCAAGCGCGGCAGGGGCACGAAGACCGCCGAGCGGGTCCCCAGCACCAAAGTGGCCTCACCGGCGGCCGCGCATCGCCAGGCCCGTTCCCGTTCGCCGGCACTCAAGGCCGAGTGCAGCGTGACCATCGGGGTATCGAGCCGCTCGGTGAGGCGTTGCAGCAGCTGCGGCGTCAGACCGATCTCCGGCACCAGCAGCAAGGCCTGTCGCCCGGCCGCGAGCAGCCTTTGCAGCAACCGGATGTAGACCTCGGTCTTACCGCTGCCGGTGACCCCCTCCAGCAGGAAGGCGCGAAAGCCCCCGAACGCGTCCCGGACCGAATCCACGGCCCGGCGCTGGTGGGGATCGAGCTCGGGTCCGGCAGCCGCTGCCCGCCCCCCGGTCCGGGGTACGGATGCAATCCGGCAGGGCTCGACCCAGCCGCGGGCGGCCAGCGCGCGCAGGGCGCCATGGCAGTCGCCAAGCCGCCGCTTGAGCTCAGCACTGCTGAGCCCCGTGTCGCTCGCCGCGAGCAAGCGAGCCACCAATGCCTGCTTGGGTGCCCGCGTCAGGCCGGCAACCCCTGCGCGCCCCTCAGGCGTGAGACACCAGCCGGGCGTTCCACTCTCTAGCGGTGGTAACGAGGGTCGGCGCAGACGGGCCGGCAGAGCGCCGAACAGGGCCTCCCCAGGGGCATGGTGATAGTACCGGGCCGCCCATAGAATGAAAGCGAGATCCGCAGCACCGAGCAGCGGGGTCGGGTCGAGCAAGGAATCCACCGGCTTGAGCCGGTCCGGGTCCTGTTCGGTCCGCGCTGCCACCTCCAGGATCATACCCAGACGCCGGCTGCGCCCAAAGGGCACCAACACGCGCATACCGGGTGCCGGGGGGTTCCCGGTCCGATCGATGGCCGGCAGGTAATCGAACACCGTGGGGACAGGCGCGTCCACGGCAACGCGCAGAATGATCAGTGGGTCGGCAGGCATCGCGCAAGTTAAGCATATCTATAAAGACGAATCTCCCCTCGAACGGTGCCAACCCCATGTTTGTTCGGAACTAAGTTCGACTGTACACAAAATCTGTGGATAACTTTGTGGAAATCTCCCTCAAGTCAGGTCTCCAGACCACATAAACACTGAGGTTTAGGTTGCTTTGATCAGCATTTTACCAACCATGGATTTATCAATAAAAACAATAGGATATCCTCATCTCCAAGATTGTCTCCAGCAGTGCCGGCGCAACTTCGCAGGCCGACTCAGCAGATTTCGCCCCCATATGATAGTTGCCTATCTGTCAGCCCTAATCATTCAGAGCCCACCTCGTCATTCCGGCAGGAATTGCCGGAGGCTCTTTATGGATTCCGGACTGCTTTGGAGTGCGCCGGCAAAGCGGTGCGGCCGCATCGAACCTCAGTTACGGGGGATACCAGCGGCGTTGGCCGGGAATCCGAGCACTTAGGTTCCACTCGCGCCGCGGCGACGGCGCTTTCCCCTGGCCGCATCACCTGTGCTGGGGACGGATACCTCGCTAAATCCAAAGCGGCAGCAGGATGGTGCCACTTGGCCAACCCCCCGCTTATGCCTGGCGCCGTAGGTTCCGGTAAGCATCGGGGTAAGGTTGCCGCCGCACTCCAAAATGTTCGGTGGTACCCTTCCATGATCCTTGGCAGTCCGGAATCCATAAAGAGCCTTGCCGGAATCCAGTGCCATGGATGACAAAAACAATAGGGGGTTGAACAACTGCGACGGCTTAACTTGATGGGAACGAACAAGATCTTCACAGAAGATTCAGCCGCCAATCAACGCCAATCAATGGGGTAGCTTTCAGACAGTCTCTATGGAAGGTCCGCCCAGCAGACCCTACCCTAACCACCGGAAAGCGAACCACGGATGAACACGGATCGACACGGATGGAGACTAATCCGTGTTTATCCGTGTCTATCCGTGGTTCGATGTCACACAAAGACACCAAGCCACAAAGAGGTATAAGGATCGAGAGAAGAACGCCAGAAAGAGCGGAGAATTCTTCGTGTCTTTGTGGCTTGGTGTGAGAAAAATCTCTCGTTCCCACGCGCTTGTTAATCGAGAACACTCCCTAGACTGTAAGGTACTCCTTAACGATCTCATCACTGAGCTCGGTCATGTCGCCCGTCGCCATCAGGCGTCCCCGATCCAGGATCAGGAAGCGGTCGGCTACCTTGCAGGCAAAGGGTAGCTTTTGTTCCACCAGGATGACCGTCAGGCCGATCTCTCGGTTCAGGTGGCGGATGATGTCGCCGATCTCTTGCACGACGTTGGGCTGGATGCCTTCGGTAGGCTCGTCCAGGATCAGCAGCTTGGGATCTATCACCAGGGCGCGGCCGATGGCGAGCTGTTGCTGTTGACCGCCGGAGAGGTCTCCGCCGCGCCGGCCAAGCATTTCCTGCAATACGGGGAATAACCCGAAGACGAGCCCGGGGATCCTTTTCTTTCCATCGGCCCGCGCCGACAAGCCGATTTGTAGGTTTTCTTCTACTGTGAGCATAGGAAATATCTGCCGGCCTTGGGGTACGTAGCCGATGCCGAGGCTGGCCCGCTTTTCCGCCGCTAACTTGGCCAGGTCTATCCCCTGGTATTCCATGGTGCCGGAGTGCAGGGGCAACAGACCCATGATGACGTTCATCAGGGTCGTCTTGCCGACCCCATTGCGGCCCATGACACAGGTGCAGCGACCCGTCGGGAACTCTATGTCCAGATCCCAGAGCGTGTGGCTCTCGCCGTAATACTGGTTGACTCGCCGGAGGCTGAGCATAATTCGGTACCGGGTCGCGACGCATCACTACCGGTCGGCGACTTCAATGGTGCGACCGTCCGCAGAGACGTTGATATCCAGCTTCTTGTCTCCCGGTTTGCCGACAAACTCGTAGCGGACCGCTTTCAGGCTGCGCGAATGGCTCGCTTCGATTCCGCAGTAGAACAGCCGTATGTCGGACAGCCCCTTAAGTAAACCACCGACTCTCCCGGTGCGACCGGAAAAGGCTCTGCCATCCATGCGGTAATACGAAACCTAGCACCTAGTCTCAAGCGCTCCACGCTTCATAGAGCCGTCGTCGGGCCTGTTCGTATGCCTGCGCTGCCTCATCGAGGCGGTTTTTCAGTCTCTCCAGGGACTCGCCCTGATCCCGTAGCGGCTTATTTCGTCCGCTGGAACCTAGCCGGCTGGTAGCCGCTGACCATTCCCGCTCAGCTACCTGCCAATCGTAGAACGCCCTCCGCTCGGCGCTATACAATTCAAGAGCGGTATCCGGTTCCGCAAGCCAATCCCATTTGGCCGCTGCTTGTGGATTGCTTTTCATGGTTTCCTCCACTCCGGTGCGGAGGTGAAAAGGATACCTCTAGGAGGGGCTACGAATTTCGCTCACGGCAGCGCGGGCGCGGCTGCGAACTCCACCAGGACAGCAATCCCCGCTGAGATATGCGGGTTAAGGTATCGTCCTGATGAGGTACCCGGGCTAATTCGCTGGTTGAACCACGTCATCATATTCGATCTCGAAGCGGAGCTTGTGCTTGGCTTCTTCCTGGGCCAGCGAAAGCAAGGTCGCCTTCACTTCCGGATCGGTGGTCTTTTCCGCCAGGTCGCTGTATAGCCTGAACGCCGCTTTTTCCCGCTTCATGGCCAGGATCAGGGCATCCTGATAACCCAACTCGGAATCGTCCGCAGCCGGCTCGACGAGATAATCGGTCATCTTCATATCCACGGTCTGCTCACCTGCCGGCTGCAGCAGCCCTTCCGCCCTGATGGCCATCAACTTTATCTTGTGACCTTCCTCTTCGCGGGCAAACCCCTCATACAATTGCCGCATTCCGGGTTTCTTCGTCTGGGCAGCCAACTGCCGATACAGATCCGCCGCCTCTTCTTCTTGGTTTATGGCATACCGCAAAACATCATCGACGGAATTCCAGGTTGCCATCTTTCCTCCCAGCATCTCGTGCGTAGACTGAAATGTGTATCGAAGACCGAAGGGTCACCAGCCGCCCCAACCAGCCATGCGAGCTAGGGGCTGTTGATATTTATTCTTAAGGGCGGGCGATTGCGAGGAATTTTTCTTAGCTGAAAGGTGCGGTGAGGAAGAATTAGCCAGCCTATTTTGACGAACCGCAACACCGTCAGCACGGAACAGGGCCGCAATCGGACCCAAGAATGATGAATGTCAACAGCCCTTAAAGCATGGGACGTTTGGTGAAGATGTTGTAGCTGTGTTTCGCCTCACAGGCCAACAGATCCACATCCGGTACGTAAAGCCTCCCCCCCTTGAGCTCCAGGAGCTTATCGTTTCTCAGGGATTTTAGGGTCCGGTTCACATGAATCTGCGTCAAACCGCAGACATCCGCGATCAATTCCTGGGTCAACGGCAAATCCACTGTCTGAATCCCTTCCGGATTCCGCTGGCGCAATCGCAACCGGTGGAAGAGATCCAACAACAGGTAGGCCACCCGCTCGCGGGCCGTTCTCCGCCCCAGGCTCACGACTTGTTCGTAGGCAACTGCCTCGTCATGCGCCGTCATCCATATCAGCCGAATCCCCAAATCCACATGTTTTCTGACCATCGTCAGGATGTTGGCGCTGGGGAACACACATAAAGCAGCGGCCGTCAGGGCCTGCGCGGAATGGATGCGTACACCGTCCCCTATATCCGCCTGAAAACCGAAAAAATCCCCCGGCAGAAGCAATCTGAGGATCTGCCGCCCCCCATCCACCAGGTTCTGATACAGATAGGCCCAACCCTCGTGTAGGGTGTAGACCTCCTTTATATCCTCACCCTGCCGAAAGATGGCGCTTCCCGGCTTCAAGCGGCGAAATTCGGTACGAAACGCCTCGGCGATGGATACCTCCTCCGGATCGAGGGGTTGGAATAACGCCAGCCTGCGTACGGGACAGTCTGCACAATGGAGCGGCGGCGCCACCTCAAAACCGGAATGTTCGTTCACGGAAAATCACCTCCGGTTCGGCATTGACCTCACGACTCTACTCGGTGTACCCGTAGCGCCGCCGATCGCGAAGTCTGCTACCTAGAGCCAACAAGCAGATATAACTACTTTATTATTTTGATATTTTTTAGCTGACGTCGCGATTTTCCAGAACCAAGCTTGTCGTATTCGCTCGGAGCCTACCGTATAAAGGCTGGAATATTCAACTACAGGGAAAACTACGAATAGGTCTCGGTAGGCGGCTGGACGCGGTCAACATCCCGGACCCGGACGTTGCGGTGGTGACCACCATCAGCATAGACCCCACCGCACGATGCGATGACACCCTGGATTAGACTGTCGCGAAGACAGACGATCTCAGACCGGCGCAAAGCCGTTTATAAGGCGGCACAGCAACTGCCTCCGGCGCGATAGGCGGCTATGCCGGAAAGTGGCAACCCCTTGGGCTATGCGCGAATGCCGTAGATACCACCCGTAGGTTCACGGGTGGTATCTACGTGCAAAATTGACGTCTGTATCGCGCTGCGTCCAACCCCAGTGCTTTCGGACAGTGCGGCGATGTGGACAAGGGGGCGATTCCAAAAACGCGGTGGGGCTGGGCGCCCGCTTTTACGCCGTGAATCGCTGAGGGGATTGCAGCTGGGGAGATTGCGAAGCTCATAACCGGAAAATGGTGACCGAATCGAAGACGAGCACCAAGCCAGGAAAGCAAATAGAGCAAATGCGCGGCTTAACCTTCTAAGATGCGCAAAGAATTTGCCTTGAAGGCCTCTCGGTCCGGTTTGGAGTTGGGATCATAGCCTTGATCCTGCATTTTCTGTTTCATCCAACCCGGAATGACCCCGCGAACATAGATGTTCTCCGGATTATCCGGATCGAAATACTGCTTGTATTGCCGCGAACCCCCCGTCTTGGTACCGGCCTTACGCCTCTGGCCCTTTGGACCAAATTGGGAAATGATCTCGGTAGTTTCGAACCCCTGGTCCTGAATAAGGTCTTTGATTTGCTGCACCAGATCGAGTTTTGCCTGTTGATGGCGCTGCACCAATGCCCGTTCCAAGTCATCTCGATTCTGGGCCAGCTCTCTCAACTGCTGCTGGATCTCATCAACGCTCAGGTTTTCAACCCCCACTTTAGCACCTCCTAAAACTGGGTTATTTTCGGTTACGATGTTAACGGCTGAAATGGATCTCAGAGCCGAGATCCTTATATATAATTTATTGCTCAAGCCCGAAAGTCAAGACTTATTTCCGAAAAAAGTCCAATATGGATTACCGCAACTCGGTGACATTGTGAATGAGCTTGCATTCCAAGACCGAATCAAAGTCGGCATGATCGACACGATGACCGAACTGTCTGTGCAATGGCCGAGCCGGTTAGAACGGATTCGCCATGCCTCAGCACATCATAAGGCCAGCGGCTACCTTACGGCCCTCAGACACCAGAATGTTATAGGTACGGCAGGCGGCACCCGTGTCCATGATATCGACCCCTAAGCCCCGCTGCAGCACGGTGAGGTAGGTGTTTGGGTCGGGAAAGACCTGGTGCTTTCCGGTGCCGACGATTATGATTTGGGGATCAAGCGCGAGCAGAGCCTCAAAATGTTCCGCGGCCAGGTCTATCGCGTTCTCAGGTCCCCAGTCGCTGTCAATACGCTCTGGACTGATGATCAGCCCACGCGTGTAGATTCGGCCACCGATAAGGATCCGGCCCGGACCATAGCCGAGGATCAGATGACCGCCATCGCTATCTGCTGCGGAGAACTTCATATTGGCAAGATAACCGACGGACAGGCGACAAACAAGGACCCTTGCCGAACGATTATGAACCTTGTTCGAACCATAACGCTGGTAATAGTCATCGCTTTTGCCGGCATAACCAAGGCGGAAGAGGCGTTATCGCCCTTGGTAGCATCCCCGGCCGGACCCCGAGCCGAGGTTGCCGAGGATTGGTCGCAGACCTATCTGTTCCCGGAACCGGCTTTGCGCGCCCAAATCGAACGCACTCGGCTATTCCTGGACACTCAGGTAGAGGGGCTGAACGGCGAGCTCTCCCGATTAAGGACCGAGGGGCTTCTCGATCGGCGCAGCGCTTCGAAAATTCGTAGTGCACTGGAGCATATTCGCGGCTCGATTTCCCGCATGGCCGAAGCTATCGAGGCAAACAAAAAGATCGATGGTCGAGCCGCCCGCATGGTCTCCTATGAACTGGGTATGGCGGCAGACACGCTTGCACAGCAGGTGAATAAGATCGACACAGATCCCGATAACCACGACAACGCAGTCAAGGGTGTCTCACTGGAGACAGCTCAACTCCGGTATCCGGCAAGGACCCTTAGCGAGTGCAGCAAGCTTGTAAAAGAGACCGCACACGCGATCGTACGCCACCTCAAATAGCACTTGGATGCGGCGATCTCAAGGCCGGCCACGGGGTGGCACAAATGAAGCGTAATTGTTCGGACCCCCACTGTCTTTGCCGTCCGTGGCGCTTGGATTCCGGCACCACTTACCGGAATGACGAGGTGGGGCTGAACGATTACAGGAAGCGGTATGACCAGCAAGCGAGGAGCCTGGGAGTATGCCTGAAGACAGTCTGGAGCGGTTGAACCACCGCCTCTTGAACTTCGCGCGGGAGCGCAATTGGGAGCGGTTTCATTCTCCGAAGAACCTGGCGATGGCCCTGGCGGGGGAATGCGGCGAGTTGCTTGAGCACTTCCAGTGGTTGACCGAAGCGCAAAGTGCCTCTCTCGCCCCCGAGAAGAAACAGGAAGTCGCCTATGAGATGGCCGACATCCTGATCTATCTGGTTCGCCTATCCGAACGTTTGGACCTGGACCTGCTCGCTGCCGCGGAGGCCAAGATTGCCATAAACGAGCAACGCTATCCGGCGCATAAGGTTTATGGGGATGCCCGGCGCGCGACCGAATACCAGGATTGAGCAGCAATCTTGGATTATTTGGCGTTGTTTGGGGGATCGGACTTACCCCCCAATGCCGTTAAGTTAAGTTTTGTAGGTCGGGTTAGGCGCGCCTTGCGAGGCGAGTGTAGGTAATCCGGGTTGAACGCGCCGTAACCCGACATCTGAGGTTGGCCTGTAGCATTGTGTGTCGGGTTACGGCGCGCTCAAAGCCTGTCCCCCAACCGAACACACGAAGCACGCGCCTAACCCGACCTACCGCGGCCAGCTAACTTAATGGCATTGACTTACCCCTGGGCTCAAGGGACCAGCCCCAAATGAACGCAAATCGGCATTCAGGTTTTACCCGATAGCCGGAAGGGCCAACGAAATATCGGTAGTCCCGAGAGCCGACAACATGTCGGCGATCCCAGGGGCCGACAGAATGTCGGCGGTCCCGGGCCGGCTGGGACCGCCGTCTTTCAGACGGCTTACGGACCCCATGACCAGCTGTCGGCAACG
>NZ_FLUY01001312.1 GCF_900092655.1 Candidatus Thiosymbion oneisti | reverse complement strand
CGTAACCCGACAGACGATGATGGGAGCCAGCCTGGGATGTCGGGTTACGGCGCGTTCAGCCTCGGTTGTCCACGCCCACATCGCAAGGCGCGCCTAACCCGACCTACAAAACTTAACTTAATGGCA
>NZ_FLUY01000188.1 GCF_900092655.1 Candidatus Thiosymbion oneisti | reverse complement strand
CCCCGCCTGCGTGACACTCCGCGGCGCGGAGCTTCCGCGTTCCCACGCGGCACGTGGGAACGAGAGAAGATTTTGTTTGCAGGTGCACGAGAGGTGGCTGGCATACGGCGGATGGCGCAAGCTTATCCGCCCTACGCGGGCTGAAACCTTGTCCCGAGCGAAGCGAGGGATCCGGTCGCTGGAGTGGCCCGCCTGCATGACACTCCGCGGCGCGGAGCCTCCGCGTTCCCACGCGGCGCGTGGGAACGAGAGAAACCTCCTGACAACTGCCCGGCGGGATGCGGCCATCCCTGGCCTATCCCGCCCTACGGGGGCTGATCGGATCTTAGCTGTTCCAACAATCCCTGGACCCATTCCACTTCCGGTGCGGCTCCCACCGCCTGGAAGAGATCCAGACTCTTGCGATACATAGCCTCGGCCTGATCCAGATCACCCCGGGTCTGGTAAAGGATGCCCAGGTTGCCGTAAGTTCCGGCCATGCCCTCCTTGCGCCCCAGTTCCTCATCGAGATCCAGGCTCTTGCGGTACATGGCCTCGGCCTGATCCAGATCCCCCCGGGTCTTGTAAAGGACGCCCAGGTTGCCGTAAGCTCTGGCCATGCCCTCCTTGTGCCCCAGTTCCTCATCGAGATCCAGGCTCTTGCGGTACATGGTCTCGGCCTGATCCAGATCACCGCGGATTTGGTAAAGATTGCCCAGGTTGCCGTAAGCTCTGGCCATGCCCTCCTTGCGCCCCAGTTTCTCATCGAGATCCAGGCCCTTGCGGTACATCACCTCCGCTTGGTCCAGCTCACCGCGGATTTGGTAAAGATTGCCCAGGTTGCCGTAGGTAGTGGCCGTATACTCCTTGTGCTCTAGCTCCTCATTGATAGCCAAGTTCTTGCGGTACATAGCCTCCGCCTGATCCAGATCACCGCGGATTTGATAGAGGTTGCCCAGGTTGCCGTAGCCACTGGCCATGCCTTCCTTGCGCCCTAGTTGCTCCTCAATAGCCAGGCTCTTGCGGAACATGGTCTCTGCTTGGTCCAGATCACCGCGGATTCCATAAAGGATGCCCAGGTTGCCGTAAGCTCTGGCCATGCCCTCTTTGAGCCCCAGTTCCTTATTGAGCTCCAGGCTCTTGCGGTACATGGATTCGGCTTGGTCTAGATCACCGCGGATTCGGTAAAGATTGCCCAGGTTGCCGTAGTTACTGGCCATGCCTTCTTTGCGCCCCAGTTCTTCCTCGAGATCCAAGCTCTTGCGGTACATGGCCTCCGCCTGGTCCAGATCCCCGCGGGTTTCATAGATGTTACCCAAGTTGGAGTAAGCTCTGGCCATGCCCTCCTTGCGCCCCAGTTCTTTCTCGAGATCCAGGCTCTTGTGGTACATAGCCTCCGCCTGATCCAGATCCCCGCGGGTTTCATAGATGTTGCCCAGACCAATGTGGGCGGTCGCCAGAAACTCCTGATTGTGTCCGGCCTTGCCGAGTGATTCGACCTTGTGATAGGCCGCCTCGGCATCGTCCAGTGCGCCTGTGCGATAGAGGAGAAGTCCGAACCGATTCCAGCCGTCCGCATTCTCCGGGTTGAGCTCGGTGGCGCGCCGGTAGGCCGTGATCGCTTTGTCCGTGTCATGCAGGAAGGCGAGAGCTCCACGATGCCGGGCCGCTTCTGCTGCTGCCTGGTAAGCTGTCTTTCCTTCCGCGATTTTCCGTTCTTCGACTTCGGAGAAGATGGCTTCTGCAAGTGCGGTGTTTCCCTTGGCCGCGGCTGCGAGGGCCTCCTGGATGCGGGCTTGGGCGTCCGGAATCTCGGTTTGCTTGGGGATAGCGGTGATGGCTTCTTTCAAAGCCGCTTGCAGCGATTGTTCCCGCTCCTGGAACGCTGTCTCTCTTTGCCGGGCATCGGTCAAGGCTTGTTCTTTCCTCTCCAGCTCTCGGCTCAGGGTCTCGATGGCCTTGGCGACCGCCGGGTCGGTCTGGATAGTGACCTTGCTGCCGTCAGTTGCAATGACCGAGATCCCATTTCCAGAAGCCGAGGAGGTGACGTTCGGGGGGCGTTTGGGTGGCTCAATAACCAGCCAACCAACAAGTGCGATGGGCACGGTAACGCCGATTCCCTGGAACACCCAGATCTTGTGCTCACGCAGCCAATCCCACAACCGGGACCGGGAAATCTTGTTCGGGAGATCTTTGAGTATGCTCATGGCGGCTTGTCGCAGGCTGCACCAGGCTCAGAGTTGCAGAGTAGCACAAGGCCGACAGGCATTCCTGGAGGTCCCTGCCACTGACAGGGCAACCGAATGATAAACCCAGCTGAAACAAGCTGTTGGCAGGTCAGTCAATGGGAGCGGTCGGGTCATGGGCCCGCCCCTTTGGAGTGCGCCGGCAAAGCGCCGCGACCGGATCGATCCCCAGCGGTGTAGGCTACGAGGGCGGCAGATGCTTAGACTCGGTGGTGCGGCGTTTCCCACGCGGCGCGGCGACGGCGCTTTGGTTGTCGGGCGGTCCTGATCCAAAGCGGCGGCGGATTCGTGCCGGTCGCCATCCCGGTGCCACCAGCCAATCCACGCGGAATCACCCGCGGCACCGGGCCAGCCGGTTGCCACCGCACTCCAAAAGGGGATCAGGTCATCAGTCCGACCCTTTGGAGGGTGCCGCAAAAACGGTAGCGTCAGCTGCCAGTCTGTGAAATTTTTAAACCACAGAGAACACAGAGAAAGGCACGGCCAATTCTCTGTGTTCTCTGTGGTTCGAAACGACTTTAAAGATCAAAAGGCCTCGATCCGGTTTTCCTCATGTGTGTTCCGGTGCAGAATGAATGATTCCCGGAGCAAAGGACGCATAGGTTAGAGCGGGGTGTTATCCTCGACTCCAGCGATCGGGTTGGACAATCCTTACCCCCGATTCCACCACCGATCCGAAGATTCACGGTCTCCCCGAAAATTCACGGTCTCTATAGCGTAGGGCGACATCCTTGGGTGTCTGCCCGTACCGAACCCAAGCACAGGAAACATCGAAATATGGGCATCCTCAGACGTTGGTTAGGGAAAGGATCCGGGCAACCGGATCGCGCACAGATCCCCGGGTATGATGAGGACACCATACTGGCTACCGACCTGCGGACGATTCTCCGCGAGGTCAATAGCCCTGGCCAACCGAGTGACATGCCCCGCCGCGTCCGCTTGTGCCGGCAGGCATTGAACCTGACCGACCGGGGGCAGGCCCCGGATCTGTGGGCGGCACTGCAGGGCATGCTGGGGAGCAGCCTGGCTCAAAATCCACAAGGCGAGCGGGCCGAGAATCTCGAGCAGGCGATTCACCATTTTAAGCAGGCCCTCGAGGTACGAACCCGCACCGAGTCCCCCAAGCAGTGGGCGGGGATCCAGAACAACCTGGCGAACGCCTACGCGGACCGCATCCGCGGCGTGCGCGCCGAGAATATCGATCAGGCCATCCACCACTACCGGCAGGCCCTCCAGGTCATTACCCGCAGCGCCTTACCCGGACAGTGGGCGATGACCCGCCACAACCTGGCGCACGCCTATGCGAATCGCATCCACGGCGAGCGGGCCGAGAATATGGAGCAGGCGATTCACCATTTTAAGCAAGCCCTCGAGATACGCACCCGCACCGATCTGCCCGAGCAGTGGGCCATGACCCAACACCAGCTGGCGAACGCCTACGCGGACCGTATCCACGGCGAGCGCGCCGAGAATCTCGAGCGGGCGATTCAGCACTTCGAGCAGGCGCTCAAGGTGCGCACCCGCACCGCCTTGCCCAAGGAGTGGGCGACGACCCAGCACGACCTGGCGAGTGCCTATTTGATGCGCATCCGGAGCGAGCACGCCGAGAATCTCGAACGGGCGATCAACCACTTCGGGCAGGCGCTGGAGGTCCATACCCAGGCCGATTCGCCCCAGGATTGGGCGCTGACCCAACACGATCTGGCGAGCGCCTACCTGCTGCGTATCCGTGGCGAGCGCGCCGAGAATCTCGAGCAGGCCATCCGCCACTTCGGACAGGCGCTTGAAGTCTATACCCGGGCCGATTTGCCCGAGCAGTGGGCGCTGACCCAGCACGATCTGGCGCAGGCCTATGCGGGCCGCATCCACGGCCAGCGCGGCGAGAATCTCGAGCGGGCGATCAACCACTTCGGGCAGGCGCTCGAGGTCCATACCCGGGCCGGGTTGCCCGCCGAGCACAGACGAACGCAACGGGATCTCGGCGATCTGTACTTCGGTCAGGGGGACTGGGCGGCGGCGGAGACTGCCTATACCGCGGCGCTCGAGGCGGAGGCGGACCTGCGGTTACAGACCCATCCCGAGACCAGCCACCGCGGTGAGGCGGGCAGCCGCATCCAGGCCTATATCGATGTCGCCTATTGCGCGCTTCGCCTAGGGCGACCGGCGGCGGGCCTGTTGCGCCTGGAGCAGGGCAAGACCCATCTCCTGCGGGAGACCCTGGCCTTGAGCGAGGTCGAGCTGGCAGCGCTGCCCGCGGCCGATCGGCAGGCCATAGAGTCGGCACGGGAGGCCGTGCATGACCTCGAGGCGGAAATGCACCTGGCCCCGGATACCCCCGCCCGCCGTAGCGACCGCGAGCTGGCGGAGGCCCTACCCCAGGCGCGGGCCGAGCTCGACTACCTGATCGAGACCATCCACGCCGCGCGGCCCGAATTCATACCGACCGGCCTCGATCTGGGCGGGCTGCTGGATCTGATCCCCGCGGGGGGCGCCTTAGTCGTACCGCTCTTTACCTCCCAAGGTAGCGCAGTGTTCGTGGTCCCCCGGGGGACAGCGACGGTGACTCAGGGGCATCTCGTCGAGTTGGAAGGCTTCACCGCTGCCGATTTGCACACCTTGCTGCAAGGGCCACCGGATGAGCCGCAACCAGCCGGTTGGCTCGGCGCCTACAATAAGTACCGCATCTCCCCGGATAGCCCCTCGGTCAAACAAGCGTGGCTCGACCGGATCGAGACGGTGGGACGGGAATTGTGGGACGGGGTACTGGGGCCGGTCCATGAGCGGCTGCAACGCCAGGGCCTCCAGCAAGGTGCCCCCGTTCTCTTTATGCCCCAGGGTGGTCTGGGCCTGCTGCCGGTGCATGCCGCCTGGCGCATCCTCGACGGGCACAGGCGCTATTTTCTCGACGATTGGGCCATCCACTACCTGCCCAGCGGCTATGCCTTATCCGTCGGTCGCCGGCGCCTGCAGGAAGCAAGGCGCCAAGGCCAGAGGCTGCTCGCCGTCGTCAACCCGACCCAGGACCTCCAGTTCGCCCCGGCCGAGGGCAAGGCGGTAACGGCGCGCTTTTCCGACTTCCAGCGGTTGGAAGGGGATGCAGCCACGGTCGAGGCCATCATGCAGGCCACACCCGGCTGCCACTACCTCCACCTTGCCTGCCACGGGTCCTACGATTGGTGGGACCCGATGCAGTCCGGTTTGACATTGGCCGCGGGGCAAAGATTCACCCTCTCCAAGCTCATCGCCGAGCTGGATCTCAGTGCCTCCCGGCTGGTTACCCTCTCCGGGTGTGAGACCGGTGTTACCAATATCCGCCGTTCCCCCGACGAGTACTTGGGTCTGCCGGCCGGCCTCCTGCAGGCCGGGGCACCGGCGGTGATCGGCACCCTGTGGCCCGTCGCTGACCTGTCGACCGGTCTGTTGCTGGAGCGCTTCTACCAAAACCTGCTCGGCCACGACGGCAACCAGCCGCTGCCGGCGGCCTCGGCACTGCGCGCGGCGCAGTGTTGGCTGCGTGATGTCTCGGCCGCAGCCTTGCGCGAGAAAGGCGGCGCTGCGGCGGTTGCCCTCGCACCAGCGCAGGCAAGCGATACCCCCTTCTCACATCCCTACTACTGGGCCACCTTCACTTTTTCCGGGGCCTGAGGACCGACGCATGCTCAGAGTAAGCATTGACTGGTCGGCCCCGGCACAGGTATGAGGGCATCGATGAAGACCTTCTGTACCGCAGGTCCCGTAAGACCGGACGAGCACTATCATATCCCCGCGCTATTGCGGGGTCCGGGATGTGCGGGATTACCGCATCCATAACGGCGACAACCAGATCGTCCTCGGCGGCAGCGCCTTCAACATCAAATCCGCATCGCTCCGATTGGGGGACTTCAGCCGCGAGGATGTTGCCCTTCTCTATGCCCAACACACCGAAGCGACGGGCAGAGGTTCGAAGACGGGGTGATCGATTACGTCTTCGAGCAGACCGACGGTCAGCCCTGGCTGGTCAATGCCCTCGGCTACAAGGCCTGCTTCAGGGCCAAAGCGGCACGCGACCGTACCCGCCTGATTGGCTTGACGCTCCTGGCCGATGCCCGAGAACGGCTCATCGAGCGGCGGGATACCCATCTCGATCAGTCGTTTTTCCTCAATCCGATCCAACGGCCGGGTCCTCCACCCCCGCCATGGATTCGATGAGTGCCAACAGGGGCACCCGCAGCGTGAGCGGCAGGCCCTCCCAGGCGGCCAACAGGCGGTTCATCTGTCTCACGGCATAGTCACCATGCGGCTCCAGGACATAGCCTTCCTTACCGGTCGCCAACCACTCCATGCTGACCCCCAGGGCGCGCGCCAAGGCCGCCAGCGTACTCGGCTTTGCCCCCTTGGTTTCGCCGGACTCGATCTTGTTGATCGCGCCCGGCGTTACACCGACCCGCTCTGCGAGCTCGGTCTGTCTCAACTTTACCCGTCCCCTTGCATTAGCAACCCGATCGCCGAATGTGTTCATACTCAAAAACTACTTGAGCAATCGGTCCGTATGCTATATTCACTATGAATATATTCACATTTCGGGGTAGTAGGCATGACCAAGGCGGAGGCGATTCAGCGCTTCGGGAGCAGGCAGGCATTGGCGTTGGCGGAGGCGCCGGATCTGCGGATTAAAAAGACGTCTTCGCAGGCAACACCAAATAACGCCGAACAGTGCCGGGATCGAACAAGATCAATCCTGAATTATTCGGCGTTGTCGGGAGGGAAAAGATCCCTCCTGCGTCGGGACAGGGTTTGACGTGTTGCGTTCGACGCACCAAGGCGCGCTGATCGTCTGCCAGGTCAGTGCCAGCGTCTTAACGCAACCTACACCCACATGACCCCCCGCGCGGACCTCGCATCGAGTGTAGGTTGGGCTAGGCGCGCGGTCCGATCCCGAAGCACAGCGATGGAGCCGAACGCGCCGTAACCCAACACGCCAGACTTGTCCCGACGCAGGAGGGATCTTTTCTCATAACCAACACCAAATAACCCAGCACCGCGCTCGGACAGGCACGGCGTCGAACGCGCCGTAACGCAACACGACGCGAGGATCCGTTTTAACCAAACAGCTTCTAAGTAAGCTGTCTTGCTGAAATGGCGGATGAAGCGTATTACGTTTTTAAGTATAATTCTATCAATAATACCTTAAATAAGCAATCATGCCTTTTTAAAGAGGATAAATTTTTTTGGGAGGGGACGGAAAAAACACCCGTAGGAACATACCCTTGACCTGATAAACTAGATTCGGTTAACCATCCTCAGCTAACCATCCGGGGCGCAGAAATGGCTCAACTGACCCAGGGCGTGCCGGCACGCCTCGCTGCGGTGCGGGAGCGAATCCGTGCTGCCGAAGACCGCCTCGGGCGCAAGCCGGGTAGCGTGGCCTTGCTTGCCGTGAGTAAAAAGCAGGAAGTGGCGAAGATCCGCGCCGCCTTTACCGCCGGCCAGACGGCCTTCGGCGAGAGTTACGCCCAGGAGGCGGCCGAAAAGATGGATGCGCTCGAGACCCTGGGGGTCCAATGGCACTTCATCGGCCGCATCCAGGGCAATAAAACGCGCCACATCGCCGAGCGTTTTGACTGGGTGCACAGCCTGTGCAACCTCAAGCATGCCCGACGCCTAAGCGAGCAACGCCCGGCACGCCTACCCCCCCTGACGGCCTATGTTCAGGTTAATCTTGACCTGGAGCCCGGCAAGGCCGGACTGCCCCCGGCCCAGGTCGCCGATTTCATCACGGCCTGCGCGGGGCTGCCGCGACTGAAACTGGCTGGACTCATGACCCTGCCCGCGCCCGTGGAGGACGAGGAGGCCCGCCGCCGCCCCTTTCGAGCATTGCGTCTGCTACGGGACCGTATCGCGACGCCCGCGCTGCCGCTCCCGGTGCTCTCAATGGGCATGTCCGCCGATCTGGAGGCAGCGATCGCCGAAGGGGCGACCATGGTGCGGGTGGGAACCGCCGTCTTCGGACCACGCGAGGCTGGGTAAGGCGGCATCGGTCAGGACAAGCCCGCATAGGTCGGGTAAGGCGCGCCTGCCGGGAAGCTGCATTGGCCGCGGTGATTGGCGCGCCGTCACCCGACATCGGGTGGCCCAGCGAGGTAGGTTGTGGTGAGCCCGTAGGGCGGGTCAGGCGCGTGCGCCAAGCGCCGCGCTTGCCGCAGCGGTGGGCACGCCGTCACCCGCCGGATGGCAGCCTGTAGGTCGAGTCAGACCAGGGCGACGGCGGTGGCTGGCATACGGCGGATGGCGCAAGCTTATCCGCCCTACGCGGGCTGGCGGAAGCTGATAGTCGAGTTGCTGGGTTTCATTCCTCAACCCAGTCTACGGGCTATCCAACATACGAGTCACGTGGCAATTTGGGTTGATACAGAGGCCAATAGCGGAAGCTACGATATCCAGGACAACGCTAGTGGATACCAAAGTCTTGCATAAAGGGGTTGGCATCCGTTCGCTTGATGACAATGAAGCCGCGGTCCGTGGCACCATGGCAGGAGTTGCAGGTGGTTACCATGGCTTCGAATTTGGTTTCAATGAGCTGAAAGTCGCCGCCCTTTACTGCATTTTCAAACTGTTGGTAGGCCGGTTTCATGATGGTTCGCGCCTTCTGGCTAATGGGAAAACCGCCATAGCTTTCTACCGCGTCAAGCTCATCGATCGCTTCCTCCAGCTCGTGCGTGTAAAAACGCAACAGCTCGATATTCTTTGCGCGTAATGACAGGTCTGCCTTATGGCTATAGGTTTGAAGCGCGGTCATTATATCGATTAGAGGAGGTTCTTCACCTTCAGCGGCGATAGATTTGACAGGCAGAAGTGCCAAAGCGAAGGTGACAGCTAACATGGTTTGCGACATGGTTTTCTCCTGGATGGTGGTAAATTCATAAGTTGTGATGAGCTACCCCAGCCCGCGTAGGTCGGGTAAGGCGCGCCTGCTGTGAAGCTGCATTGGCCGCGGTGATTGGCGCGCCGTCACCCGACATCGGGTGGCCCAGCGAGGTAGGTGGTGGTGAGTGCCTGCCTACCGCCCCAGCCCGTAGGGCGGGTCAGGTGCGTGCGCCAAGCGCCGCGCTTGCCGCAGCGGTGGGCGCGCCGTCACCCGCCGGATGGCAGCCTGTAGGTCGAGTCAGACCAGGGCGACGGCGGTAGCTAGCATACGGCGGATGGCGCAAGCTTATCCGCCCTACGTGGGCTCAATCCACACCCCCGAGGCGGCGCACCAACTCCCGCAATGCCTGGCCGCGGTGGCTGAGCCGATTCTTGGTAGTGGCAGGCAGCTCCGCCGCGCTGCAATCCTCCCCCGGAACATAGAACAGGGGGTCATAGCCGAAGCCGTTTGCGCCCCGAGGGGCGGGCAGAATACGCCCCTCCCAGGTACCCTGACAGATCAGGGGGGTGGGGTCTTCACCGTGACGCAGGTAGACCATCAGGCATTGGAAGCGGGCGCTACGCGCCTCCTGGGGGACATCCTGCAGCACTTCGAGGAGCCGTTCCAGATTCGCTTGGTCGGATGCGCCCACGCCGGCGAAGCGGGCGGAGTAGATGCCCGGCGCTCCGTTCAGGGCGTCGACTTCGATCCCCGAGTCGTCGGCGATCGCCGCCAAGCCGCTGTGGCGGGCCGCGCTGCGGGCCTTGAGGAGCGCATTCTCGACAAAGGTCAGGCCGGTCTCCTCCACCTCCGGCACACCGAATTCGCGCTGGGGCACCACCTGAATCCGAGTTGCCTTAAGCAGCGCGTTGATCTCCCGGACCTTACCGGGGTTGTTGCTGGCAAGGACGATGGGGCCGTCCCGGTGTGCTCCGCTCATGGCTCCACCCTTCCACTGCGCGCCGGTGGGAGTATCGATTCAGCCAGGGGTTCGGCCAGGGCCGCGCGCTGGGCCGCCAGGAGCTCCCGCATGCCGGTTTGCGCATAATCCAGCATCGTCTCCAGTTCGACGCGGGAGAAGGGCTTGCCCTCCGCCGTGCCCTGAATCTCCACCCAGCGCCCATGCTCGTCCATGACCAGATTCATATCCGTCTCGGCACTGCTGTCCTCCGCATAGTCCAGGTCGAGCACCGGCTCCCCCTGGTAAATGCCGACGGAGACGGCGGCGATCTGGGCGATCAGCGGATCGCCGTCCAGGACCCCCTGCTCCAGCAGACCATGTACCGCGTCGTGGAGGGCGATCCAGGCGCCGCTGATGGCGGCGGTGCGGGTCCCCCCGTCGGCCTGTATGACATCGCAATCCAGGGTGATGGTGCATTCCCCTAAGACCTGGAGGTCCACCGCGGCCCGCATGGAACGGCCGATCAGGCGTTGGATCTCCAAGGTCCTGCCGCCCTGCCTCCCGCGGGCGGCCTCCCGCGCGGTGCGCTCGCCGGTGGCGCGCGGGAGCATGCCGTATTCGGCGGTGATCCAGCCGCTGCCGCGGCCCTTCAAAAAGCCGGGTACCCGTTCCTCCACACTGGCCGTGCACAGCACCCGGGTAGCGCCGAATTCCGCCAGGACGGAACCCTCGGCGTAACGGGTGAAACCGCGGGTGAAGGCAAGGGGGCGCAGTTGGTCCGCGCGGCGCAGAGACGGTCGCATCGAGCACTCGCTGTAGGATTTTCGTAACGGGGGCTACCATCTTCTGCGCCCCGGCGCGTCCCGTCAAATCCGCCGCGTCTCACCCTGGTACGCCGTTTCTGCATACTTTGCATATATCCCGTAGGGTGGGCTGTGCCCACCATCCAAGCACAGTATTGGTGGGCACAGCCTACCCTACGGGTTTGAGAATGAAAAATAAGGTGAAGCATTGTACTAGTACCTAGTTTCGACCGATATTGCTGGTTGCCACCTGATCCCCTGTTTTCGACATAGATTGCAAGTTCATAGCCGTGATATAAGCGTGCTGGTAGACCCCGGTAGCATCGATTAGGAGGTACCCGATGAACAAAAAATGGTAGTGGTATTTTTTAAATGCTAGAGTAGAATAACTCATCTACAAAATCAATCAAAGGGGTTTTCAGTCATGATT
>NZ_FLUY01001221.1 GCF_900092655.1 Candidatus Thiosymbion oneisti | reverse complement strand
CTTGGACATCCTGGGGCATAAGGTTCGGATCCTGATTCACGGTGGTCGAGCTGATACCTGCTTGGCACACAGGCGGTGATCTGTTATCAGTTAGCATTATCTAGGGCGTGTTGACATTTGGCCCGTAGGATGGGCAAAGCGGAACCCGTCCATCCGGATGGCCTCGGGCGCTGGCAGTGTGCCGGGCTTTGTGAACCGCGGCTCCTGGTCGGAAGGCAAAAAAGGCGGAGCGTGCCCATCGAATAGCGATGGGCACGCTGCGCTGTGTACCCCCCTTCAGGCAGTCGCGGTTTGGATACCTCCGTGGAGACCTGAACCTTCAAACCACCCTGATAGACGCTTGCTTTGCCCATCCTACTAAGAGGCTGTCTAAAAACTAACCTATTGATTTTCTACTGGCATTGATTTTCGGCTGGCTCCCCAGGCTCCAGCGTG
>NZ_FLUY01000136.1 GCF_900092655.1 Candidatus Thiosymbion oneisti | reverse complement strand
AGGTTGCCGCCGCACTCCAAAACGTCCGGTGGTACCCTTCCATGATCGTTGGCAGTCCGGAATCCATAAAGAGCCTTATGAATTACACTGCCATCGTTGAGGAGCTGTCCGGTTAAAACGAATCCTAGCCCATGGGTAGTTCGATCCCCCAAACAGCGCCGAATCATTCAGGATTCCTTTATGATGCGGTTCGCCGCCTGCCGCTTGTCTGCCGGGCTTTTCCCATCCCTGGGGGTAGGTAGACCAGCCCAGGCAGGCGTGCTTGGGGCGGTGGGCAGGCGCTCACCACATCCTACACCCAAAGTGAGGTCCGCACGGGCAGGCCACGCGGGAGATACGGAACATGGCCTATTTCGACATCTTCAACGGGGACGCGGACGGTATCTGCGCACTCCAACAGCTCCGGCTGATCGAGCCGCGGGAGGCAACGCTGGTTACGGGTGTCAAGCGCGACATCGGGCTGCTGGCGCGGGTTCAGGCAAACCCCGGCGATGAGGTAACGGTACTGGATATCTCCCTGGACAGGAATCGGGGCGCCCTCCTCGGGTTGCTGGAGCGCGGGGTTCGGGTCCGTTATTTCGATCACCATTTTCCAGGGGCCATCCCTGAGCACCCTGGGCTGGATGTCCACATCGAGACCCTCCCCCATAAAGGGACCAGTCTGCTGGTGGACGATTTCCTCGGGGGGAGATGCCGTGCCTGGGCAGTGGTGGGCACCTTCGGCGACAATTTCGAGGCGGCGGCGCGGCGGGCCGCGGGTCCCCTGGGGCTGGACGAGGCGCAGCTAGCGGCCCTGCGCGAGCTCGGGGTCTGCTTGAATTACAACGCCTACGGGGCCCGGCTCGAGGACCTGTATCTCGCGCCGGACGAGTTGTTCCGACGCCTGCGGCCCTATGCGGAGCCCTTCGCATTCATCGCCGCGGACCCTGCCTTCCAAACCCTCCGCGCCGGCTACACCGATGATATGGCGCGGGCCCAGGTCTTGAAACCGGAGCTCGCGGGCGACCGCCATGCCCTCTATATCCTGCCCGCCGAGCCTTGGGCGCGGCGCGTGAGCGGACTCCTGGCCAATCAGCTCGCCCGGACATCCGCGCAGCGGGCCCATGCCCTGCTGACCCGGCTGCCCACCGGCGGATTCGTGGTCAGCGTGCGTGCGCCGACGGCGATAGGAACGGGCGCCGATGCGTTGTGCCGCCGCTTCCCCACCGGTGGTGGCCGTCGGGCCGCTGCCGGCATCGATTACCTTCCTGACGATAGTTACGGCGAGTTTGTCAGGCAATTTATGGCTGCTTTCTAATTCCATTTGCAGCAGGGCATTTCCGATCAAGGGAATCGTGGCAAAATTCCGCCCTTGGGATTTTTCAGGACAGCGCTCAAAATGTAGAGTTTTCGCTCCAACGAACCATGGCTTTCCCATAATGACCTGCAGGTGATGCTATGTTGTATACCCTTTTCATCCTGGCCGTCGGAATCCTTATCGGCTGGAATGTTCCCCAACCGCCTTGGGCAAGGGATTTGCAGGATCGGGCCGTGCGCTCGGTCAAGGCCATGCTTGATAAAATAAACCGTTGAAGGCGTCCAGCCGAGATTCCCGCAATCGGGAAGCCAAAGGCCGGTCCCGTTACGATCGAATGGAATAACCAATGCCGACCTTTACCTTGTCCGTCAGTCTCGGAGAGATCCTGTGCGCCGTCGCCGCGGCTGTCCTCGCAATTATCCTGTACCGGCGCTGCCGTATTCTCCATCATGCCTCCGGTTACAACCGCGCCGGTGTCCTCTATGAACGGGACGATCTGGTTGCGAAGCTCGCGGTCGCCGTATCTCTGATCGTCAGTCGGGCTGAGCTCGACTCGATCCCTGAGGACGACCAAGGCGCCCAGCTGCTCAATGCCTTGCGGGAAACCTGCCTCGCTATCGTTGAAAGCACCTGGCTCCGCGACCTGGAAAGGGCCTACGAGGACTCCAAGAACAGGCGCATCTCGGCCTACGAGCAAAGCACGTCCATCTCGGAGCTACGGGGAAAAATCGAGCACGAAAACCGCCGGCTGCGCCACGAGATCGAAGCCATCGGCCACCGTCTCGAGCAGATGTTGGATGCCTCTCATGGGCGCTCTGCCAGGGCCTCGGATAAGCTCTCCCAGGTCCTGGATCGGATACTGCGATAAGACTCCGCCTCGGTTCTCCTGGGCGATGCCGGCTTCGCCCTTTGACCCCCTCTCCCCAACCCCTCTCCCGGCGGGAGAGGGGCTTTTGCGACACCTTCGGTGGGAGAGGGGCGAAGCTCATATTCAGGAACGAAATCCTGGAATAACATTGTTTTTCAGTATGTTGTAATTATCGGCATCCCAATAACAACCTATATAATAGTATTAGAGGAGTATAATGGCCTTGGGTTTCAGGTAAAAACACAATGACCCTATATAATAGATATATCACTCATGGAAAGAACGGCGGGGCAATAAACCCGATCCGTTTAAGGGGATCTTAAATAATCCCATGCTTGGGACAATGCCATTAAGTTAAGCGTCACCGGCACCCTTTGTGATTGATTGAGCGCTGTTTTTCGTTCGTCCTCTCCCCGGCCCCCTCGCCGCGCTCGGGGCAAACGCTCTCCCGGCGGGAGAGGGGCTTTGTGGCTTGACTTAACGGCATTGGGATATGTTCCAGGAAGGAGATCGCCGTGCATACTTCCAAATCCCTACCAGGCTACCTGTTCCCCGTCGTGATCGGTTTTATGCTCGGTTCCCTGGCCGGAGGGCCGGCGGTATGGTCTGCACCGCAGGGAGGCACCATCGAGGGCGGGGAGGCAAGCATCCTCCAGGACGACACCACCACCACCATCATCCGACAGCAGTCGGGCCGGGCCATCGGTAAATTCGACTCCTTCAATGTCTGGGAAGATGAGCGGGTGGAGCTCCGACAACCGGGCCCGGAGGCGATTTTCTGGGCCAAGGATCACCAGAATAAACCGTCCCAAATTCATGGCTTTATACAGGGTAACGGACAGTTCTGGCTGAGCAATCGGAACGGCATCCTGGTCGGTCCCACGAGCAGGATCAATACCGCCGGGACGGTCCTGACATCGTCCTTCATGCACAACGAGCGCTTTCTTTCCGGTTCGAACACCTTCGATTTCGATCAACCGGGTAATCCGGATGCCGCCGTTATCAATGAGGGATCTATCTCCGCAGGCGCAGCGGGACTCGTGGGACTGGTGGCACCGGGCGTCGTCAATGACGGGATCATCCAGGCCCGGCTCGGAACGGTCGCGCTGGCCTCCGCGAATCGGTTCACCCTTGATCCACGGGGTGACGGGGTGGTGAGGATCGCGGTCGATGACCAAATCCTGGACCAGGTGATCGACCACCGAACCGGCAAGCCGCTCAGGCACTTGGTCAGCAATCACGGGACGCTCAAGGCCTTCGGCGGACAAGTAGCGCTCTCCGCGGCCGAGACCCGCCTGGCCCTGGATAGTGTGATCGACAGCTCCGGGAAGATCCTGGCGCCCACGGTCGAAAAGCAAATCGGGACTATCACCTTTTCCACCGCCTTTCCCGGCCAACGGGAGACCTCGGGTACGACCAGCCGGCGGCAACAGCCCCGTACTCCAAGACAAAAAATAAGGGTCGCCGGCAAGCTCGACGTTTCCGGGAAGGAGAAGGATCAAAGCGGAGGTGATATCTATCTGCTCGGCGAAGAGGTCGAACTCGCCAAGGTCGACATCGACGCCTCGGGCCATGCCGGTGGCGGGCAGGTCTTCGTGGGTGGTGATTTCATGGGAGGCCACGGCAGCCCGGAGCAAACGCAGCGCCATGGCCTGCGTTCCCCCCCGCGGCCGCTTCCCACCGCCCAATACAGCATCCTCGAGCATGTTGTGATCAATGCCGATGCCACGCACAGCGGGAGGGCGGGGCAGATCATTATCAGCGCGGACAAGAACACCCTTGGGACGGGAAGCCTCTCGGCCCGGGGAGAACGGGGCCTGATCGCGATTTCAGGGCGAGAGTATCTGGCCGCCGACTTCATGATCGATGTCAGCAACCCATCCGCCGGGAGGGGCGGGACCTTGTTGTACGGCTCAGGCAATATCAGGGTAAGCAATGCCGGCGCCAGGGTCGATTTCGACAATCCATACGAACCCCTTACGGATACGATCATTGCCTCCGAGCGTATCGAGTCGGTCTTGAACACCGGTGGCGATGTCTCGCTGGTAGCCGATCAGGCCGCTGATCCGGGTTCCGGTCTGTCAGGAGGGAACATTTCGATTGCAGCGGATATTTTCAAAGGGGATGGCGGAGATTCTACGCTTAGTCTTTACGCCGCCGGCGGGGTCGATATCGGTTCCGGCGTTTGGATTGTATCGCCTCCTTGGTTAGCTTCCGGTGGACTTCAAATTTATGCCGCTACGAATGACGACTACGGTTTTTTCCGAGTCGGCACCAGAAGCCTGATAGATACGAATGGCGGGGATCTTGCCGTTCAAACCGGACTGTTTTCGACTGCAGGAGCCATTTTTACCAATGGTGGGAACATCCATATAGAAGATAATTCCGCAAACAACTTTGGTACTTTCGAAATCCGTCCCGGAGGTTTGCTAGCCACGAACGGCGGGGATCTTGCCGTTCAAACCGGACTGTTTTCGATTGCAGGAGCCATTTTTACCAATGGTGAGAACATCCGTATAGAGGACAACCCGACAAACGACGCTGGTGCTTTCGAAATCCGTCCCGAAGGTCGGATAGACACGGGCAGCGGAGAGATGACCGTTCGAACCGATGACCTTTGGATTGAAGGCACTATTCTT
>NZ_FLUY01001476.1 GCF_900092655.1 Candidatus Thiosymbion oneisti | reverse complement strand
GCCCGCACCGCCTTCACCGAATCCCTCGAAATCCGCCGCCGCATCCTGCAACGCCTCGGCGAAACCCCAGAGGCCCTCCGCGACCTCTCGGTCTCACTCAATAAGGTGGGCAAGACCGATCAGCAACTCGGCGACTGGCAGCGCGCACGCGACGCCTTCACCGAGTCCCTCGAAATCAGCCGCCGCATCCTCCAACGCCTCGGCGAAACCCCAGAGGC
>NZ_FLUY01001473.1 GCF_900092655.1 Candidatus Thiosymbion oneisti | reverse complement strand
GCCATTAGGGCATCGTGGCCGCTCATTCGCTCCATAACTCGTTGTTTTAGATTGCAATAATGTGGGGATACCTCAGGCTCAGTCATGGTTTTTTACGTCGGTAGTGTCTTAACTTTGTTGGTACTGTGGTTCGAAAGGGCTTTTGCGACACCCTCGGCGGGAGAGGGGCTTGTTGTGCCGGTCCGGAAGCATTCGTGCTAATTCGTGGTTCTTGTTTCCGGTTTTTGTACAAAGTTAAAACACTACTTTCACATCCACTTAGGAATCAGTAACAGGCCCCAGATCGCGGCGGCAAAGGCGATGCTGAGAAAGACGGCGGCGGAGGCGATATCCTTGGCCCGCCCGGAGAGCTCGTGGCGTTCCAGGCCAACCCGATCCACGTTGGCCTCGATGGCGGAGTTGAGCAGCTCGACGATCGGTACGATCAGCAGGCTGCCGACCAGCATCGCCCGTTCCAGCGGGGTCTCTCCGAGCCAGAGGCCCAGCGGCACCAGCAGGATAAGCGCCCACACCTCTTGGCGAAATGCCTCTTCCAGCTGGTAGCAGCGCTTGAAACCCTGCATGGAAAAACCAAAGGCCCTGATGATGCGGCGCCACCCGGTGACCTTGCCGTTAGCCATGGGGCAAAACCCTTGAGCGTGTGAACCCCAATGGGTCCGGGGTGTTCTGCTTGCCTGTGCTAGGGGATGTTCTCAATTGAGCCAACTCATCACGAAAATCAAGCCCCTAGGTCGGGTCAGGCCAGGGCGACGGAGGTGGTCGGCATACGGCGGATGGCGCAAGCTTATCCGCCTTACACTGGTTCTAACGTGCGGCTGCCTTGAAGGAGATACGGTGCGGTCTCGTTAATGAGATCGGACTTTGGAATCAATCGTCGATTCTCCGCTTTCCGGTTCGTAGCTGAGCGGTGGCTCAGCTATCCCGGCGTGCATTTCGGTAGGCATGCGCACATTGAATTTTCCCGAATAGGGCTTCCGGGGCTCGATTCCGCGCTTCTGACAGGCCTCCAGGAAAACTCGCAGCGAGGCTGCGCCCTCTCGTCGCAGGCCCTCGATATCGGCGGCGTAGAAATCCGACCCACCGTTGAGCCGGACGAATTCCCCCCGATACATTTCAATCTCCGGATCATACTCGATAGTGGCTTTATAGCCGTCGATTTCCATTAGGTTAATCATGGTGTTACGCCATTTTCCTCGAGCCACCGGCGAATGCTGGCCACGGCACCCTTGTCGGTGGTCGGCCTCGGATGCGGACGGTGGAATACCCGCACCTCGTTAAACAAAAAATACCTCAACGCGCGATCCCTTGCGCTCAATCACCTCAGCACCTAGCGTAAGCAACAGGGCCTCGGTGTCACGCCACTGGATGTTCGCGCTTACGGGCCTGGAGTAGATCCTTTTCAGCGTTTCCCGGTGCTTACCTTTCATGGGAATGATACTAAATGCCAGGCGACCAGCGAACATCCGGCGCAATCGGCCATGTGGGTAAATACCCGGTGTCGAGGTTCCGCGGGTGCCTTTAGCCTGTGTAGGATGTGGTGAGCGTGGGAAATCCTTCAGGATGGCACTGCCAGGTGGCGCGAACCGCATCAATGAATGGCCCGTGCCCAACACCCGTGTCGGGCATGCCCAGCGTCCACAGATGCGATTCGCGGCTTGCCCACCCCGTTCCTGGGGAGGGTGTCGCAAAAGCCCCGCTCCCGGTCTCTGGTTCCCACGCAGCGCCTGGGAACGAGAACACTCAGCCTG
>NZ_FLUY01001469.1 GCF_900092655.1 Candidatus Thiosymbion oneisti | reverse complement strand
ACCCCTACAAACGCTCAAACACTGGTACGCTCAACAGCCCCGATTGTTCAATAAAATTCCGCGTAATCATCCGGGACCTGACACCTAGCCTAAGGAACCTTGATGCGCCGCTTTCTCGGCAACCAAGTCGGCCTTCTTGACTGTCGCTTCGGCCTGTCTGATCGAGGCGATATCGATCATCTTACCATCCAGGGTCACGGCGCCTGCCCCCGTTTGTTCGGCCTGCTCTAAGGCTGCCAGGACACGGCGCGCCTGTGCCACTTCGTCAGCGGAGGGTTTGAACAGTTCGTTCGCCAGCTCTACCTGGCTGGGGTGGATCGCCATCTTGCCTTCACAGCCTAGGGTGCGGGCCCGTTTCGCGCTCGCCGTCCAGCCATCCGGGTCCTTGATATCGGAGAAGGGCCCGTCGATCGGGCGCAACCCGTTGGCGCGCGCCACTGCCACCAGCCGTGCCAGGTGATAGTGCCACATGTCGCCCCAATGCCGCTCACGCCCGCCCTCCGGGTCGGGGTCCGTCAATACGTGATAGTTCGGGTTGGGCGCGCCGATTATGCTGGCTGTCTGCGCTCCGGCGGCGGCGGCATAGTCGGCGGAACCGAAAACGATGCTCTCATTGCGGGGCGAAGCCGCGGCGATTTCGCCGATGTTCTGGAGCCCCAGGGGGGTTTCGACGAGTAATTCGATGCCGATCCGCTGCTTGATGCCCTTGGCCTGCTCGATCTGGGTGAGCAGCATATCCAGGGCATAGATGTCCGCCGCGCAGCCGACCTTGGGGACCAGGATCAGGTCGAGACGGTTACCGGCCTGTTCCGCCACATCCACTACATCTCGATACATATAGTGGGTATCCAGGCCGTTGATACGCACCGAAACACTCTTGCCGCGGAAATCCAGTTCGTTCAGTGCGGCGATCACCTCCTTGCGCGCCTGCGCCTTTTTGTCCGGGGGGACCGAATCTTCCAGATCGAAAAATATCAGGTCTGCCGCACCGGCGGCCGCCTTTTCGAAAAACTGCGGCTTGGAGCCGGGTACGGCAAGCATGCTCCGACTCAGGCGTTGGGTGCGGACGGGGATGGTCTTGAAGCTCACGGTGGGCACTCTCCTGGTCGGTGATGGAATTGGGTTGCGCGGTGAAGGCTTGCGGCCAACGAGGGACTGGGGAAGGGCAGGCCAACTCGGACTGCCTTCAAAGAAAACAACGAATCACACAAATCGACGCGAAAAAGATCCCTCTCTTTGGTTCAGGATGACAATTTTGCGGGGATTCGCGTGATTCGTCGTTTTTCCGCTTTTTTACTAAGAGGCTGTCTAAAAACCAACACATTGATTTTCGACTGGCTCCCCACGCTCCAGCGTAGGAGCAGACCCCGACGCTCCAGCGTCGATTAAGCGCCTCGGTAGACTAACCGCCAACGCCTATTAGCACAGAGAGCTGAGTCCGCTGGAGCGGACAAGACGGCGTTCCCACGCTGGAGCGTGGGAACGAGCGCGAAATTTTCAAATTTTATGTCCTAAAATCAGTATCTTAATTTTTAGATAGCTTCTAAGGTTAACGCTTGACTTAGTGGCATTGCCTCTTAAGCAGCTTGTTAGAGCCAACCGGCATTCAGAGCAGCACTATAGAGACTGCTCCGCCTAGAGAGAACCAGCCAATCACGCTGTCTGGCGGCTAGAGCCGAGATCAATGCGGTGAAGCGGCCGTTCTTGGATGGAAAGGTCTGGTCAGGGCGTTTCGGGCCTCCTGCGGCAGGTCCAAGGGCACAAAATAGGTCGCTGGATACAGATAGTCTTCTGCGGATTCGTCGATTATTCGTAAGTAGCCTTCCTGGACGGCGTTTCGGTCAATGACGACCTGGTACACTTTTCCCTTTTCTAAATTTTCACAATTCCTATTCTCAATGCAAAGGGCAAACTCGGCAGTCTGTTTTTCGGCTTTCATCGGAATCAATCCAGAACTGGCGACTGGTAGCCGGTAGCCAGGTAGGGCGTAGGATGCGGTGAGCGCGGTGGTTCTGAGCTCGCTGGCCCGGTGCACGCTCTCCCCGCGCGAACTGCATCTTTGGATGGTCTGTGCCCAACAGTATCGTTCAGGCCCTCCACTGTTTTTGCCATCCCTGGCACTGGATTCCGGCAATCCCTGCCGGAATGACGCGGTGGGGTCTGAACGATTACGCCCAATACCCTTGCTGGACACGCTCGCCATCCAAAGATACGAAGCTCCCTCGCTACGCTCGGGACAAGGCTGCGCTCACTACAATTAATTGATGCGGTTCGCGCCTTCTCACGGTGCCATCCTGTAAGACCTACCGCGCTCACCGCATCCTACGGCCCTGACAATCCTACGGCCCTGACAACTGCCCGGCGGGATGCGGCCATCCCTGGCCTGTCCCGCCCTACGGGGGCCACCCCTGCCCCCTGACAACTGCTTCGTGATGCCATCCTGAATAACCTGCCGCGTTCACCGCATATATGGCGGGTGGCGCCGTCCTTGGCTTACCCGCCCTACCACCATCCTACGGGCGAAACAACTTGTTAATCGAGCAGTGGGCCGGACCACCAAGCGTCTGCTCAGCCCCGGATTTCCGGCGCCTGCTCTTCTGAAGGAGATGATCTTAAGCGGTCTGGTCGGAAAGCTCGGGTACGACAGGCTCGAGCTTCCAGATGTCCCGATTGTAATCGGCGATGGTGCGGTCGCTGGAGAAACGGGCACAGCAGGCCGCGTTGATGATGCTCATTCGGGTCCACCGGTCCTGATCCCGGAAGGCCTCCGCGGCCCGTTTCTGGGCGTCGATGAAGCTGCGGAAGTCGGCCAGGGTCATCCAGGGATCGCCGGGGCTGCGCATCGAGCCGATGAGGGCATCGAAGGCCCCGGGCTCGAATTGGTTGAAGTGGGCGCTGTCGATCAACTGTATAACGCGGCTCAGGTCCTCGTCCTCATGGATGATCCGCTCCGGATCGTAGGGCTTGCGTTTGGTTGCGACCTCCGCTTCCGTGAGGCCGAACAGGAAGAAGTTTTCCTTGCCGACTTCTTCCAGGATTTCCACGTTGGCGCCGTCCAGAGTCCCGATGGTAACCGCCCCGTTCATCATGAACTTCATATTGCCGGTGCCCGATGCCTCCTTGCCGGCGGTCGAGATCTGGGACGAGAGGTCGGTGCCCGGCGCGATAATCTCCATCGCCGAGACCCGGTAGTTGGGAATAAAGGCCACCTTCAACCGATCGCCGACGGCGGGATCCTCGTTGATCACCTTGGCTACGTTGTTGATGAATTTGATGATCCGCTTGGCAAGCCAATAGCCGGGCGCGGCCTTGCCCCCAATGAAGACACAGCGCGGCGTCCAGTCGTTCGTATCGCCCCGTTTGATGCGATCATACAGGTGGATCACATGCAGTACGTTGAGCAGCTGGCGCTTGTATTCGTGGATCCGTTTGACCTGGACATCGAACATCGCATCGGGATTGAATTTTACGCCGCAGCAGGATGCCATCATTTTCGCCAGGTGCACCTTGTTCCGGCGTTTGACCTCCTGCCATTTCCGCACAAAGGTCTTGTCCTTGGTCTTCGGCCGCAGGTCCTTCAGCTTGGTCAGGTCGACCTCCCAGCCCGCGCCCAGGGTCTCGGTAAGCAACTCGCTCAGACCCGGATTGGCAAGGGCCAGGAACCGACGCGGGGTCACGCCGTTGGTCTTGTTGTTGAACTTCTCCGGCCACAGGTCGTAGAAGTCCCTGAACAGTCCTTCCTTCAGCAGCTTGGTGTGCAGCGCCGCAACACCGTTGACCGAGAAGCTGCCCACGATGGCCAGATGCGCCATGCGTACCTGGGAATCCATGCCTTCCTCGATAATCGACATCCGCGCCTGACGTTCGGTATCGCCCGGCCAACGGCTGGCCACCTGGGAGAGAAAGCGCGCATTGATCTCGAAGATGATGTCCAGGATCCGCGGCAAGAGCTCGCGAAAGATGCGTACCGGCCAGCGTTCCAGCGCCTCGGGCAACAGGGTGTGGTTGGTGTAGGCCATGCAGCGGGTGGTGATCGCCCACGCTTGGTCCCATCCCATACCCTGCCTATCCATCAGCAGACGCATGAGCTCGGCGACCGCCACCGCCGGGTGGGTGTCATTGAGCTGAAAACAGTTTTTTTCCGCAAACGGGGAGAAGTCCTCCCCCTGGTCCCGCAACCACCGCCGCATCACGTCCTGGAGCGCCGCCGAGGTCAGAAAATACTGCTGCCGCAGGCGCAGCTCCTTGCCGCTCTCGCTCGCATCGTTGGGATACAGGACTTTACTGATGTTTTCCGCATGCATGCGCCCCGCCACGGCCTCGACGTAAGAACCGGCATTGAACTGGGTCAGGTCGAACTCTTCGACCGCGACCGCCTTCCAGACGCGCAGCGTGTTGACCGTGCCGTTGAGATAGCCGGGGATCGGGATGTCATAGGGCACCGCCAGCACATCGTCGGTGTCCACCCAACGCATCTGAAAACCCTTGTCGCCATCCCCCACGCGCTCCACCCGCCCCCGAAACCTGATGCGCTGAATGAACTCGGTGCGTTCCAGCTCCCAGGGGTTGCCGCAGGCCAACCAATGATCGGGTTTCTCCACCTGCTCGCCCTGCGCGTCGATCTCCTGCCTGAAAATTCCGTACTCATAGCGGATACAGTGGCCCATCACCGGCAGCTGCAAGGTGGCACAGCTGTCCAGGAAGCAGGCCGCCAACCGTCCCAGGCCCCCATTGCCCAGCCCGGCGTCACGCTCGACCTCCATCACCTTCTCGAGCTCCAATCCCAGGGTGCTCACCGCCTTCTCTACCTCCTCCCGGATGCCCAGATTCAGCAAGGTGTTGCCGAGGCTGCGCCCCATCAGAAACTCCAGCGACAGATATTGAGTACGCTTGCACTCCTCATCCTGATATGAATAGTGGGTGCTCTTCCAGCGTTCCATCAGCCGGTCCCGCAGGGCGATGACCAAGGCTTCATACACATGGTGGGCAGAGATCGAGTGCTTGTCGCAACCCAGGGTATGATTGAAATGGCGTCGGATATCGGCAACGATGCTGGACGCGTCCATCCCCAGCTCACGTTCATCGATCAGCAAGGGCTCGGGCAGGGGGGTGCGGCTCTTCTTGTCTTTGGCCATCTGGCATTCCTCTCTGGTGTTTCTGGGCATTTTTATATTTTCTAGCGGTTTTTCAGGTCCTGCAGGCGCCCTGACGGAGAACCCGAAACGAAGCTCAGCCGTGCCGGACAGGATAAACTTTTAATGTTAGCCGCGACGATGGCGACGGGCAAGCCACACCGGCGATTCGCCAGGGCAACCGAATGATAATCACTGCTGAAACAATCGCTTGGCATGGAAGCGAATCGGGTCGGTTGGGCCAAGGCGCGCTGCCGAACCGGCGCTCGAGCCCAGGGTCCATAGCGCGCCGTGCCCAACAGATGGATCGATGGGCACGCTGCGCTGGGTGCATCCTAACCCGCCGCCGCGGTGCGGAAACCGCCGCGGCATGTCCGATCCCTTAGAACCCGCTCGATGGACGCTTGCTTTGCCCATCCTACGGGCGTTGCCCAACCGCCTGCCGTGAGCTGGGATCTTCGCGTGCCGAAAC
>NZ_FLUY01000109.1 GCF_900092655.1 Candidatus Thiosymbion oneisti | reverse complement strand
GCCGGAATCCAGGGCCAGGGATGGCAAAACGGTGGAGTTCAAAGCATTAGGTCGCATTTAAATTTAACCACTACCCGTTTTCTACCGATGCGCCATGACTGAGCAGCGTCGGCGTATCCTCGTGGTGGGTGTCGCCGCCCTGGATATCATCAATGAGGTGGCGGCCTATCCGGCGGAGGATGCGGAGCTACGTGCCCTGGATCGGCGCATCGTCAGGGGTGGCAATGCCGCCAATACCCTGGCGGTGCTCAGCCAGTTGGGCCATGCCTGCGCCTGGGCGGGGACCCTGGGTAAGGACGCCGAGGGGACGTGGGTCCTTAAGGACCTGGAACGCCGCGGCATCGACACCGGATCTTGCGTCTTCCATCCGCACGGCAGCACACCCACCTCCTACGTGGTCCTGAGCCGGGCCAACGGCAGCCGCACTATCATCCACTATCGTGATCTACCCGAGCTGTCGGCGTCCGACTTCGCCCGGATCCGACCCGCCGGCTATGATTGGGTGCACTTCGAGGGCCGTGATCCCAAGGAGATTGCGGCCATGCTGCGGGACTGCGCCCGGCGCTTCCCAGAGACCGGGGTTTCACTGGAGGTCGAGAAGCCGAGGCCCGGGATCGAGACCCTGTTCACAGGGCCGGATGTCCTGATTTTCTCCCGCCACTATGCCCGGAGCCGCGGGTATGCAGACCCGCGCCGCTTCCTGTGCGATCAATGGGGCCACACGGATGCCAGGCTGCTGATCCTGCCCTGGGGCGAGACCGGGGCCTATGCCCAACCCCGCGACGGAGAGGTCTGCTTCGCGCCTGCCCATAGACCGCCGCTGGTCAGGGATACCCTGGGGGCTGGGGATGTCTTCAACGCCGCGGTAATCGACGGTCTGCTCGCCGGGCTCGCCCCGCCGGCACTGCTCGACCACTGCAATGCACTGGCCGGCCACAAGTGCGGCCTCCTGGGATTGGACGATTTGATAGCGAGTGCCCGCGCGGCGGGGGTCCTACGACCGATGCCTGTCTAGGGTTCGACAGGTGACGACGCGATCCCTTGACAAAGCCGTTTGGGGATATTATTGTGCAGTGCAGCAATTGTTGCACCGCAGCAATTGCTGGAGGTTACCTATTTTTCACACAGCGGAGATACACCATGAACGCGGAAAAGAATTTTGACATGACAAAAGAGATGGGCGGCAAGGCCATGGAGAACGTGCACAAGCTCGCCGAGCTCAACATGGAGACCTTGAAGGAGATCATTTCCAGCCAGATGGAAACCGTCGAATTCGTGATGGATCAGGCCAAGCGCCAGATGGAGCTGGCCACCAAGGTCAAAGACTTTAAGGGCTTGAAAGACCTCCAGGCCACGGTGGCGAAGGAAACCGGCGATCGCCTGATGGATGATGCCAAGAAGGGCATGGAGAGGATGAGCGGGATCCGGGATAAATACGTTACCTTTGTCAAAGAAGCGACCAGTTCTCTGAAAAGTTCCGCAAGCTGAACATGTGACGGGGGAGAATCGGGTTTGTCCCGGGAACCCAAGGCGGTTGCCGGGTCGGAGGTTTGCCCCCTTTCTCTCCTCACGAGAAGAACACTGGGCCCGGCGCAAGCCGGGCCTTTTTATGGCAGGGGCGACCGCTTCACGGCCTTTTCACGGCCTTCGATGGCCGGATGCTCCGGTAGGCTAGTATCAGCAAAAGCACTCCCAATAAGACCATCGGCAGGGTCAAGACCTGGCCCATGGTCAGCCAGTCGAAGGCGAGATAACCGATGTGAGCGTCCGGCTGGCGGACAAACTCGACCAGCAAGCGAAAGACGCCGTAACCGAGCAGAAACATACCCGACACGGCCATGGTCGGCCGCGGTCTGGCGGAGAAGATCCATAGGATCAGAAACAGGGCCAGGCCCTCCAATGTGGCCTCGTAGAGCTGGGAGGCATGCAGCGGCGGGCTCCACGTGGTGCCCGGCGGTAGTCCCCCGCAATACTCGCCGAATCGCTCGCAGGGGACGCGCATACCCCAGGGGGCGTCGGTAGGATGTCCCCACAGCTCCCCGTTGATGAAGTTGCCGATCCGCCCGGTGAATAAGGCCGGCGGTACCAAGGGGGCGACGAAATCCGTGACCTGCCAAAAGCCTATGCCGCGGCGGCGGCTAAAGAGCCACAGCGTGATAAATACCCCGATCAGGCCGCCGTGGAAGGACATGCCGCCTTCCCAGACCTTGAACAGGTTCAAGGGGTTGGCGATTAGCTGATCGAGGCCGTAGAAGAACATGTAACCCAGGCGGCCCCCCAGGATGGTCCCGAGGATACCGTAGAAGACCACATCGTCCACCATGCGGGCATCCCACCCGGAGCCGGGATCCGAGGCGCGGTAACGGCCGAGCACCCAGATGCCGAAGAAGCCCAACAGGTACATGAGTCCGTACCAGTGGACCTTGAGCGGCCCCAGGGAGAGGGCGACGGGATCGAGTTGCGGATAGTCGAACATGCAAACCACTTGTAAGGTTCAGATGCGAACCGAGTACAGCCCTACTGAAGTACCGATAACATAGGAATCATTTTTTCCGCAAATGAACGCGAATCAACGCAAATCGCTCGCAATTGCTCCATTCAGGTAGATTTGCGGCTATTTGCGTTTATTTGCGGACAAATTTTTTGGCTCGTTCCCACGCTGGAGAGGCTGATTTGTGGGGACACCTCAGGCTCAGGGTAGGATCTTGATCGGTGTGCCGTAACGAACCAACCGCCAGATCTCGTCCATCTCGTGGTTCTGGACGGCGATGCAACCATTGGTCCAGTCCCGGGTCAGGTACCGCTCCTTGAACTTGGCGGACCGGATGTGGTTGGGTTGGCCGTGGATCATGATCATGCCGCCCGGGTCATACCCCCTGAGGCGAGCGAATCGGATATCCCATTTATTGGGATAGGAGATATGGATGGACTTGTAGAAACGGCTGTTGGGATTGCGCCAATCGAGGAAGTAATTGCCTTCCGGTGTCCGCTCGTCACCTTGTCGTACCTTATGGCCCCACGGCCGCTCGCCGAGCGCGACGCGGTATTCGCGCAACACCTCGCCGTTCCGAATGAGTGTCAGCCTACGCTTCGATTTTTCGACCACCACCTGGTCGGCCGCCCGGATCCGCCTCTTGGGTTGTTCACTACCAGCGCAGCCGGCGAGCATGACGACCACTACCGCGACGAGGAACAGGGCCACATACGTCCACCGGCGGGGGGCGGCAGGACGTCGGCAAGCGGCCGAAGTGGGCACCGCAATCATGACATTACTCCGGGGCATCTTAAAAACAGGGTTTTCGTCAACAGTGCGATTGAGTAATCAACTTGATTGGTGAAAATACCTCTTTTTCAAGCTGCCCTCCAAATGGGCCAACGGACGATTCCCGTTAGCGATCCGAACCCGAAAGCGGTCCTGCGACGCCGCATGGTACTACAAAGCCGCCCCGCTTTTTATTTTGGTCACGGGGGAAAGGGGAGGCGAGCGTGTGTAAAGCTTCCTGCTTTGCGTCTCTGGTACGCTGGGCCAAACCTGGTCAGTCGAGCGACCTGTAAAGGTGGTTGCCATTGAGCTTTCCGCCATTGAGCTTTCCAGAGGCTTGAATCCGTGCATGTCCAATCCATCCGGTGAACGAATTTGCTTGCGGGGAGTTGTTGTTGCTGTGAGATGGAACCTTGGCTAGGATGCGTGCGAATCGACTCCCTGGGCGGGTGCCGGACGCTGGTGATTTTATCGTCCTGTCCTTGCCGACCCCTCCCAGGCATTTTCAGCCGGTGGCGGCTTGCCTAAGTGCCATTCACCTTAATCCATATCTTACGAAATATAACCACATAAGGAGGAGAGCATGAAAAAGGTTTTGACTGCCATGCTGCCGCTTATGGCCCTGCTCAGCACCTTTCCCGCAGCCGTTTCGGCCGCTGCCGGCGGGGGCGGGGAACAGCTCGATCTTACCAATCACTTGGTGGGCTTCACGGCCTTGGTGGTTTTCATCGTGGCCTACGGTTTCGTGATGGCCGAGGAGTTCACCCATCTGCGTAAGTCCAAGCCGGTGTTGCTTGCGGCCGGCATCATCTGGGCCATGATCGCGGCTGTCTACGCGCACCATGGCCTGCCCCACGCTGCGGAACAGGCGGTTCGGCACAACATCCTGGAGTATGCCGAGCTGTTCCTATTCCTGCTCGTGGCCATGACCTACATCAACGCCATGGACGAGCGGCTGGTGTTCGATGCCCTGCGCGCCTGGCTGGTACGGTCCGGTTTTTCCTACCGCAAGCTCTTCTGGTTCACGGGCGTGCTCGCCTTTTTCATCTCGCCGGTGGCCGACAACCTGACTACGGCGCTGCTCATGTGTGCGGTGGTGTTGGCGGTGGGTCGGGACAATCCGCGCTTCGTCACCATTGCCTGCATCAATATCGTGGTAGCGGCCAACGCCGGTGGGGCATTCAGTCCCTTCGGCGACATCACGACGCTGATGGTCTGGCAGAAGGGGATCGTCGATTTCCAGACCTTCTTTTTATTGTTCGTTCCTTCCGTGGTCAACTGGGTGATCCCGGCCGCCGTCATGCACTTTGCGGTGCCCGATGAGCAACCACCGGCCTCCGGTGAAGTCGTTACCATGAAGCGGGGGGCGAAACGGGTCATCTTCCTGTTTCTGTGCACCATCGCCACCGCCGTCAGCTTCCACAATTTTCTCCATTTGCCGCCCATGGTCGGGATGATGACCGGTCTGGCTTATCTCAAGTTATTCGGGTATTACTTGAAGAAGACCTTCGATCAGAGGGCCGCCTATAAACGGCGCAAGACCGATCTCAATCAGCTCGAGCTCGGCGACGTGGTGCCCTTCGATGTCTTCAAGAATATCGCCCGTGCCGAATGGGATACCTTGATGTTCTTCTACGGCGTCATCCTCTGTGTCGGCGGCTTGGGCCTCATCGGTTACCTGGCGTTGACGTCGGAGGTGATGTATGTGGAATGGGGGGCCACCCAGGCCAATGTGATGGTGGGTATTCTGTCTGCAATCGTAGACAATATCCCCGTCATGTTCGCGGTGCTGACGATGCAACCCGACATGTCCATGGGCCAGTGGCTGTTGGTGACCCTGACCGCCGGGGTGGGCGGCAGCTTGCTCTCTATCGGCTCGGCGGCGGGGGTGGCCCTGATGGGACAGGCACGCGGCCTGTACACCTTCTTCAGCCATCTGAGGTGGACACCGGTCATCGCACTCGGATACGCGGCCAGCATTCTGGTCCATTTCTGGGTCAACGATAGCCAATTTTCGATCCCCCCGCTTTTACCGTAGATCCCGGACCTGGGGGTGAGCACACATAGCGCTTTCCGGAAATATGGTCTTGCGGACCTGTCTGCCTGTAGCAGCTACCTGCGGGCAGGTAAGGCAGACAGGTGCCACCGCCCGTTGCCCAATCAAAGAACGCAGGCGGCTGCGACAATCTGCGTATCTGATCAGGATTTCAACTGCAACTCCGATGGAACGGTTGGACTATAAAGGCCCACGCCATGCGTGTACCTGAGCTCACCGTCTTGCGCGAGAAGATCGATGCCGCGATTTTCAATCTGGATGGCGTCGTCACCCAGATCGCCAAGCTCCAGGCCAGTGCCTGGAAGCGCCTGTTCGACACCTATCTGCGCGAACGCTCCTCCCAGCAGGGCGAGGACTACAGATACTTCGATAGCGCCCTCGACTATCGGCGCTACATCGACGGTAGACCGCGCTACCAGGCCATAAAGCACTTTCTTCTGGCGCGCCATATCGACTTGCCCAAGGGGGAACCCGACGATCCGCCGGAGCGTGACACCATCTGCGGTCTTGGCAACCGCAAGAACCTGATCTTCGACCAAATCGTCGAGGAAGAGGGGGTCGCGGTTTACGGTTGTACCATTGCCCTTGTCCGTCGCCTGCGCAAGGCGGGCATCAAGACGGCCGTGGTCTCCGCGAGCAAGCACTGCGATCTAGTCTTGGAACGGGTCGGGATTACCGGGCTGTTCGACACCCGAATCGATGGCCTGGAAGCCGAGCGCCTCGATCTGGACAGCAAGCCGGACCCGGACATCTTTCTGGAAGCCGTGCGCCGCCTGGACGTGGCACCCGCAAAAACGGTCGTGTTCGAAGACACCGTGGTCGGGATTACCGCCGGCAAGCGCGGACGTATCGCCTTGGTCATCGGCGTCGACCACGGGGGATGGGACCGGAAGATGCAGCAGCATGGCGCGGATCTGGTGGTCCGGGATCTGTGCCGCGTCGATGTGGAAGGAACCGACAGCGACAGGCGTTCGTCCCCGCGGCCCTTGACCGATGTGAGCTGGGTCTCGAAGCAGCTGGCGGGGAAACGCCCGGCGCTGTTTCTGGATTACGGGGGAACCCTGGCGCCCATCGATGATCGACCGGAGGATGCCCGGCTCACCGAGGACATGCGCTTGATTCTACGCAGCGTCGCCCGGGTGGCGCAGGTCGTCGTGGTCAGTGGCCGTGATCTCGATGAGGTGTCCGAGCTGGTGGGGCTCCAAGAGATCACTTACGCGGGCAACCATGGCTTGGAGATCCGGGGTCCGGATTTGCGCTTGGAGCTCCCCGAAGGCATCGATGCCCTGGACGACCTGGATCAGGCCACGGTGGACCTGACCACGGCGCTGAAGACCATCCCCGAAGCGCGCCTGACGCGCAAGCGTTTCGCCATTGTCGTCCATTACCGCCAACAGACCGGCGAGGGTTCGGATGCGGTGGAGTCCGCTGTCAGGCAGGTGCAGGCGCACTTTCCGCGTCTGCACCTGACCGGCGGCAAAGCGGTGATCGAGCTGCTGCCGGACATCGACTGGGACAAAGGTCGGGCCGTACGCTGGTTGTTGTCGGAGCTGGGACTGGAGGGTGCGGAGGTCCTGCCCATCTATATGGGTGATGATGTGACCGACGAAGACGCCTTCCGAGCCGTGCGCGGTCGTGGCCTGGGCATCCTGGTGTCAGACCGACCCCAGTCCAGCGCTGCCCTCTACCGGGTACGCGACACGGACCATGTGGCTGAATTGCTCCGCCACTTGGCCGAGACGCAGCCCCCGCTCGGTGGGTAGTGGTGAGTTTTCGAGTGGTTAGAGAGAAGGTTCATTTTTTCTCACACCAAGCCACAAAGACACGAAGAATTCTTCTTCCGTCGTTCTTCTCTCGATCCTTATACCCCTATTGTGGCTTGGTGTCTTTTTTCTCGTTCCCACGCGCTGCGTGGGAACCTGGTTGCTCCGCGCCGCGGAGAGCATCAAGCTGATGGGCACGCTGCGCCGGCTTGGTGTCCTGACCAGGCGCCGCGGTTCGGAACGTTCGGCATCGAACCGGAGCCCGCGTGCCATCCCGATGGAGCGGCTTCGCTTTGCCCATCCTACGAGCTCCATCAAGCAATCTATCAGTTAAGAACTTACCACTACCGAGGAACGAAACCCAGCATTTACGGGAAGCCTGGTTTGCCAGGACAACCGAATTGCTAAAAGACCCACCATGACAGATCCAAATTCCCTGACGGCCCCTTCACGCGCTACCCCCGAGACCCACCGGCGGGGTGGGGACAAGGTCGCGCGCATCCCGATCAAGGTAGAGGCGGTCGGGACGCCCCTGCGCAAACCCCCATGGATTCGGGCCAAGGCGCCGCTCGGACCGGGTGTCGCGCGCATCAAGCGGCTGTTGCGCGCGGGCAAGCTCACTACCGTGTGCGAGGAGGCCCGGTGCCCGAACCTAGGGGAGTGCTTCGGGCACGGTACCGCCACCTTTATGATCCTCGGGGACCTGTGTACCCGTCGTTGCCCCTTCTGCGACGTGGCCCACGGCAGGCCCCGGCCACCGGACCCGAACGAGCCGGGACATCTGGCCCGGTCCATCGCCGCTATGGGGCTTAAGTACGTGGTCATCACCGCCGTGAACCGGGACGATCTGCGGGACGGCGGTGCCGGTCATTTCGCGGACTGTTTGCAGGCCGTGCGCGCCCGGACCCCAGACACCAAGCTGGAGGTGCTGGTGCCCGACTTTCGGGGGCGGGAGGCAGTGGCCCTGGACGCCTTCGCGGAGGAAGCGGTCCCGGACGTCTTCAATCACAATCTCGAGACCGTACCCAGGCTCTACCGCCGGGCCCGTCCCGGCGCCGACTATCGGGGCTCGTTGCAGTTACTCCGAGATTTCAAGGCGCGCCATCCGGAGGTGCCGACCAAGTCGGGACTGATGTTGGGCCTGGGCGAGGAGCAGGACGAGGTCCTCAGGGTCATGACCGACCTGCGCGCCCACGGGTGTGACCTATTGACCCTGGGACAATACTTACAGCCCAGCCCTTCCCATCTGCCGGTGCTGCGCTATTGGACGCCGGAAGAATTCGACCTGCTGGGCGCCGCGGGTAAGGCCATGGGTTTCGCCAAGGTGGCCAGCGGGGCCATGGTGCGTTCGTCCTATCATGCCGATCGTCAGGCCGCGGAGATCATGGATATTTGAGAAGCCGTGTTGGGTAAAACGGATCCTAGTACCTAGTTTCTGTCGATATTGCTGTTTCTCTCGTTCCCACGCGCCGCGTGGGAACGCGGAAGCTCCGCGCCGCGGAGTGTCTCGGGGCGGACCGCTGGGATGTTGCGGCCATCTAGCCTGTGAAAACCGTTGGTTAGTGCAGATAACAACCGGAAACAGAACCACGGATGAACACGGATCGACACGG
>NZ_FLUY01000408.1 GCF_900092655.1 Candidatus Thiosymbion oneisti | reverse complement strand
CCCAGCCCAACCAGCGCTTGAGGGTACCGAAGGGGTGTTCGACCAAACCGGCGCGCTGGCGCATTCGTGTGGCCCCCTGTTCAGC
>NZ_FLUY01001468.1 GCF_900092655.1 Candidatus Thiosymbion oneisti | reverse complement strand
CTGTCCTATCCCCTTAGGACTTCTCAATGACTGCACCCCTCCATTCTGGGCTAAGTGGCGCTAACCGACTACCCCCCAAACCCTATTTGTGTCAAATAATGTTGACGACATTTTCCGCCCGCGTAGAAATAGCCTCGGATTTTGAACAAGCGGATAAGTGCCGTCCGGTCTGAAATCAAGCTCATCGATTCATATCCGGGTCCGAACGCAGATGGTCTACAAAGGCGCTCGTTTGCAGCTCAGAATAGCCCTCGGGTGTGCGGACGATAAACAGGGCGGGGATCCGGAGGGACTCGGCCAGGTCGAATCCCGCCTGGGGTCCCAGGACCAGGAAGGCCGTCGCCAGGGCATCCGCCCGCGCCGTCCGCGGCGCCAGCACGGTGACGGATGCGAGCCGATGGGTTACCGGACGCCCTGTCTTAGGGTCGATGGTATGGGAGTAACGCTTGCCGTCCTGCTCGAAGAAATTGCGGTAGTCGCCGGAGGTCGCTATCGCGCCGTCACGCAGCGTCAAGATCCTGTGGACTGTCCGCCCTTCAGGGTCCGGGCGCTCCACCGCGATCCGCCAGGGATGGCCCTGGCCGTTGTGTCCGCGGCCCCTCAGCTCACCGCCGATCTCGATCAGATAGTCAGCGATCCCGGTCGCGTCGAGCAGCTCGGCGAGGCGGTCCACACCATAGCCCTTGGCGATTGCGGAGAGATCCAGGTACAGGGTGGGCTCGGATTTCCTCAGCGCCGGCGGGTCGGAGCGGACGGACAGCTTGCGGTAGCCGACACGCGCTTTTGCCCGGGCGATCTCAGCGTCCGCAGGTGAGGTATCGGACCCACCGCCCGGACCGAAGCCCCACAGGTTCACCAGGGGGCCGACCGTGACGTCAAAGGCCCCATCGCTTACCTCGCTGGTCTGGAGGGCTTCCTGTACCAACCCGGCCAACGCCGGGGAAACGGCGAACCAATCGGTGGCTCGGCTGCGATTAAAGCCCGAGAGCTCGGAGTCGTCTCGATAGGTGGACATCAGAGCCTTGACCAGCTCCAGCTCGGCCTCGATCCTGTCCCGAAGCCTGGTTGGCTCGATCGCTGGCGGCAGGTCCACTACCTGGATGCTGTAGAAGGTCCCCATCGTGGCGCCCCGCAGCTCCATGACCTGATTCTCCGGGGCGGGAGTGCAGCAGGTCAGAAGCGACAGGAGGACGGGAAGGAAGGAGAAACGGGCGTATTGCGACATGCGATAGGATCCCCGGGCAATCGAAAGATAATCACTGCTGAAACAATCGCTTGGCATGGAAGCGAATCGGGTAGGTTGGGCCAAGGCGCGCTGCCGAGCCGGCGCTCGAGCCGACCGCCCATAGCGCGCCGTGCCCAACAGAAGGATCGATGGGCACGCTGCGCTGGGTGCCTCCTAACCAGCCGCCGCGGTGCGGAAACCGCCGCGGAATGTCCGATCCCTTAGAACCCGCTTGATGGACGCTTGCTTTGCCCATCCTACGGGCGTTGCCCAACCGCCTGCCGTGAGCTGGGATCTTCGCGTGCCGAAAC
>NZ_FLUY01001467.1 GCF_900092655.1 Candidatus Thiosymbion oneisti | reverse complement strand
GTGCGCCGGTTTCGGCACGCGAAGATCCCAGCTCACGGCAGGCGGTTGGGCAACGCCCGTAGGATGGGCAAAGCAAGCGTCCATC
>NZ_FLUY01001724.1 GCF_900092655.1 Candidatus Thiosymbion oneisti | reverse complement strand
TGCCCAGGTTGCCGTACTGGTTGGCCATGCCTTCCTTGTGCCCCAGTTCCTTATCGATGGCCAGACTCTTGCGGTACATGG
>NZ_FLUY01000069.1 GCF_900092655.1 Candidatus Thiosymbion oneisti | reverse complement strand
CTAGTGTAGTGCGCTATAAATAGTGGAACTAACAGAGCTGCCACCTGTCCATTGTAGAGAGCCGATGCAGACAGGAGGCAG
>NZ_FLUY01001462.1 GCF_900092655.1 Candidatus Thiosymbion oneisti | reverse complement strand
GACGCGTAGCTGCCTGTGCTCGCGGACCTGCGCCCGATTCGGCGTAATCCGCTTCAGCCATTGTTTCACACCGCTCCCTCGGTGGGTAGTCCTGAAATCTATAGGATAGAGCGCGAGGCTGCGCTAGACTTTGCCTGCCCTGTCATCCTATATATTGCAGCACTACCGAATCGTTTTGGTCTTATGCTAAACAGAGGCTTGCAAAGTTTAATAGTGTTCCCAGACAAACGTTTCATCTACACCTCAAGGAATGTGAATTCAGATTTAATCATCGAGCGGAAAATCTCTATGATACAATACTAACTCTGCTGAGAGAAAACCCACTCTAAACTTATCTAGACCCAACACTACCATCTAGACCCTACTGTTTGTTAACTATCCTACATTCTACTTAGTATCTGTCTGGCACTGAAAGGAGTCTCAGTCTCAGTCCTCAATTCGATCCTGGCTTGTCTACTTTCCGGCGAAACAGGCACCGGTACTATCGTTTGTACGTGGGTATCGAATACTCGCAAACTTCCCAAAAGATGCATACCTTTCTGATACTGATCCGAAAGATCAGTTGTTAACCGCAATTCTAAGGACTGATCTTTCAATCAACCACCACCAACTGGAAGTTGGTGGTATGAGGGGTCGGCTGAAGCCGATGTCAAGCTAAAGCTACTCGAGAC
>NZ_FLUY01001459.1 GCF_900092655.1 Candidatus Thiosymbion oneisti | reverse complement strand
CGGCGCCATCGACACGGCTGTTGCAACCAAGCTCGACGCGCAGGCCACCGGCGGCAACATCTACATCGATGAGACCGGCGATCT
>NZ_FLUY01001455.1 GCF_900092655.1 Candidatus Thiosymbion oneisti | reverse complement strand
TGGGGAGAGGGCGAACGAAAACAGGGATCAACCAATCACAAACGGCGCCGGTGACGCTTAACTTAATGGCATTGCCTGATAACCCAGGCGAATCAGGTAAAGTTTTGTGCGAAAGGATTATTGCCGCCTATAATCAGATTGTCTTTCCCAATGGAAAGTTTATTAGCTGGTGGAGACAAGAGAAGCCAAAGTAAAGACATAAAAACGGCCCAACATCTGGTAAAAGATCTTTAGGAGTTTATCATGACAAAAACAAACACTACTCGATATGATGTTGCTGAACACCTCCGCAACCCCGAAGAAATGGCTGCATACCTCGAAGCCTGCCTTGAAGAAGCAAATGGTGATGCCGCACTCATTGCGAAAGCGCTTGCTGACATCGCACGGGCCAAAGGTATGTCACAGGTGGCAAGCGATGCGGGCTTGTCCAGGGAAAGTCTCTACCAGGCGCTATCAGGTGAAAAAAGCCCGAATTTCGATACTATTCTAAGGGTCATTGCTGCGCTTGGTTTAAAACTCCATGCCGAAGCAGCACACTCCCACACCGCTTAGAGGCTGTCTAAAAACTAACCCATTGATTTTAAGCCGTAGGCTGGGTCGAGGGACGAGACCCAGCAAACCAAGCTTGCCCGTAAGCGCTGGGTTTCGTTCCTCAACCCAGCCTACCGCCTAGGGCCCTTTTTTGCGCTCGTTCCCACGCTCCAGAGACTGTGAAAGTATTCGTTTTCCCTGGAAGCGGTGGGATGGGACCGCCATATTCCACGCTAAACCCTATGCCATGTAGGATGAAGAGAAAGATTTTCTGCTCAATTTAGGGAAAATTGTGTCGTCCTGTCCCTTTGGATCTGAAAATCCAGGAATACTTTCACAG
>NZ_FLUY01001662.1 GCF_900092655.1 Candidatus Thiosymbion oneisti | reverse complement strand
GCGCCGATCGCCATGGAAGAAGGGCTGCGGTTTGCGGTGCGCGAGGGTGGGCGCACGGTCGGGGCCGGTGTGGTCGCTAAGATCATCGAGTAGGATGTGGTGAGCCGGCGGGCAGGGATGGAATGCCCGCGGCGAACCGCATCGATAGAGTACGTAGGGCGGGAAAGCGCAGCGCATCCCGCCTTTAATCGTTGATTTCCAGGCCAGTAGCTCAATTGGCAGAGCAGCGGTCTCCAAAACCGCAGGTTGGGGGTTCAAGTCCCTCCTGGCCTGCCATTTTTCAGCGCGCCATTTTTCAGCGCTCAGGCGAAGCACCACCAGTACCCAGTTTCATCCAATTTTGCTGGTTGTCATTTGTCATCTCGACCGCAGGGAGAGAGCTTAGCGAAGCGAGAAATCCTTGTCCCGACGAAGGAGGGAGCTTGTGACTTTGTGGTTGTCTCATCGTCAAAGATCCCTCGCTACGCTCGGGATGACAGTTCCCTTCAGGTCGAGATGACAGAGACTGGTTTTACCGAAAATTTTGCTGAAACAGGGTACTAGCTAGATGAATGCAAAGGCAGAGGCCGGCGCCACCGGTTTGGACACGGCCAAACTGGCGGCGGCGGCTGTTTTATTGGTGGCGGGGATCTATGGCTTCTATTATTTCGCTGCCTACTCGACCCTGCTGCGGGTCGGGGGATTGCTGGCGATCAGCGCCGTTGCAGCGGCCGTGGCCTTGCAGACGGAGCAGGGGCGGCGTTTGTGGCAATTTACGGGTAATGCGCGCACCGAGGTGCGTAAGGTCGTGTGGCCGACCCGCCAGGAGACGCTGCAGACCACTTTGGTGGTGATCGTGATGGTGCTCATTCTGGGCATCGTCCTGTGGCTCTTCGACACGATTCTCATGGCGATATTGCGGTTCCTTACCGGGCAGGGAGGCTGAGGATGGCCCAACGTTGGTACGTGATCCACGCTTACTCGGGCTTCGAAGGGCAGGTGAAGCATTCCCTGGAGGAGCGTATAAAACGGGCCGGCATGGGGGAACTGTTCGGTCCCGTGCTGGTGCCAACCGAGGAGGTCGTGGAGATGCGGGGGGGCCAGCAGCGCAAGAGTGAGCGCAAGTTCTTCCCCGGTTACGTGCTGGTAAAGATGGATCTGACGGACGATACCTGGCACTTGGTCAAGAGCGTCCCGAAGGTTATCGGCTTCATCGGCGGGACTGGCGATCGGCCAACTCCGATCCCGGACCGGCAGGCCGAGGAGATCCTCCAGCGAGTGCAGGAGGGGGTGGAAAAGCCCCGACCCAAGGTGCTCTACGAGCCGGGAGAGGTGGTGCGGGTCGTCGACGGTCCCTTTACCGATCTCAATGGGGTGGTCGAAGAGGTGGATTACGAGAAGAGCCGCCTCAAAGTCTCAGTTCTCATCTTCGGACGCTCCACGCCGGTGGACCTGGAGTTTGATCAAATCGAAAAGGGCTGAGCTCGGTAAGAACAATCGGGCCAATGGCTTGGCTTCTCACGGAAGATTTAGCCGCAAATGAACGCAAATCAACGCAAATGGATCAAGGGCCATCGATGATGGCGAGCCGATTGCAACCGATCTGCGTTGATTCGCGTTTATCAGCAGCCAAGTGCAGAATCACCGAGGTTCGGATTGAGTATGGGAAAATAATCCGGTCGTTTCGATCTATCCGCAGATTCCCGCAGATTAAAAACGAAACAATCTGTGAGAATCTGTGTAATCTGCGGACAGAAAGGTAATGTGATCCTTTACGACTGATTTGCGTTGATTCGCGTTCATTTGCGGCAAAAAATAATTTTCAGTCTCAGCAGAGGCATCAAATCTCCGAGCGCGTAGCGATCGGAGCAGGGGAGCCGGGTATGGTGCCCGGCGTTTGCACCCACGGGAGAATAATATGGCGAAAAAGGTATCGGCTTACGTCAAGCTGCAAGTCAAGGCCGGTGAGGCCAATCCGAGCCCGCCGGTCGGTCCGGCACTCGGCCAGCACGGCGTTAACATCATGGAGTTCTGCAAGGCGTTCAACGCCAAGACGCAAAACCTCGAGAAGGGGTTACCGACCCCTGTCGTCATTACCGTCTATGCGGATCGCAGCTTCACGTTCATCACCAAGACGCCTCCTGCCTCCGTATTGCTCAAGAAGGCCGCCGGGGTTCCCAAAGGCAGTGGTACTCCGAATATGGCTAAGGTGGGAACCGTTACCCGCGCTCAACTCGAAGCGATCGCCACTACCAAGCTGCCCGATTTGACGGCCGCGGATATGGACGCAGCCGTGCGGACCATTGCCGGCAGCGCGCGCGCGATGGGCCTGAATGTGGAGGGCATGGCGTAATGGCTAAGCCGTCGAAAAGGATACGGGCGATCCGCGAGCAGATCGAATCGGGCAAGCTATACGGTGCCGAAGAGGCATTTGGGCTGCTAAAGGATTTTTCCAAGGTCAAATTTACCGAGAATATCGATGTGGCCGTCAACCTAGGTGTCGATCCACGCAAATCCGACCAGGTCGTGCGTGGCTCTACGGTGCTGCCCCATGGTATCGGCAAGCAGGTGCGGGTCGCGGTTTTTACCCAGGGCGCGAATGCACAGGCAGCAACCGCTGCCGGTGCCGAGCGAGTCGGGATGGAGGACCTTGCCGACGAGATCAAGGCCGGGAACCTGGATTTCGATGTGGTGATCGCTTCGCCGGACGCCATGCGGGTCGTCGGCCAGCTGGGCAAGATCCTGGGCCCCCGTGGTCTGATGCCGAATCCCAAGGTGGGGACCGTTACCCCCAACGTAGCGGATGCGGTAACCAATGCCAAGGCGGGTCAAGTCCGTTACCGGACCGATCGGGCCGGTATCATCCATTGCCCTTTGGGCAAGGGGGACTTCGCTCCCCAGGCCCTGCGCGAGAACCTGGAGACCTTGCTGGCCAACCTGATGAAGGCCAAGCCGAGTACCGCCAAGGGCGTCTACATGCGGCGGGTCACCGTCTCCTCCACCATGGGGCCGGGACTCCAGATCGATCATTCCGCGCTTTCGTTGTAGGCGATTGGCAGCCAGAAGGGCTCTGGAAACTAGTTTCTAACGCGCTGCCCGAGATGGGCAGTTCGGTTATTAGGAGAGGATTCTTTGGGGCATCTTGCTACCAGATTCGGGATTTTCCTTGCGGTGCGATATACGAATTCCGGTGTTGGTAGCGGGGTGGCCGTCAAAGACCGCAGGTGCCTTGTGGCCGGGCAGGAAGCTACGGCAACTCGGCTTAATTCGAGCGAGCCTGCGCAGACGGTGTTCCTGAATCGGAATGGCCACGTGGGCGCGAAAGCGCAGGCCACCCCCTGATGAGGGTGCACGGGTGGACTACCCACATGTCGCCGTGGGAAAGGCACTTCCGGGTTGACTGCCGAGGAAACCTGGGGCTTGGGCCCTACGTTAAGTTCAAATCAGGAGGTGACGACTGTGGCACTGAGTTTTGCCCAAAAAGAGGCGATCGTCGCCGAGGTCGCGGAAGTTGCGAAGACTGCCTATTCGGCCGTCGGGGCGGAGTATCGGGGCTTGACGGTGGAACAGCTGACCGCTTTGCGGGTCGAGGCCCGCAAGGCCGGGGTCTATGTCCGCGTGGTCAAGAACTCATTGGCTAAACGCGCGTTCGCCGGCACGGATTTCGCTTGCATGGAAGCAGGTCTCACAGGTCCGCTGCTCCTTGCCTTCTCGCAGGAGGATCCGGGGTCCGCGGCACGCCTGGCCGAGGCATTCGCCAAGGGGCACGATCGGTTCCAGGTCAAGCTAGTCTCCATCGGGGGCAAGCTGCTGGATCCCTCCGAGCTGGGCACCTTGGCGAAGATGCCGACCTACGACGAGGCGGTCAGTCAGCTGATGGCGGTGATGAAAGCCCCGGTGCAGAAGCTCGCGGCGACGCTTAACGAGGTTCCGGGCAAGCTGGTCCGCACCCTCGCCGCGGTCCGCGACAGTAAGTCGAAAGCCTAGTACAAGGGTGCCGAATATCGATAACATCGGGTCGATTTTTCCTTGGGAATTATTTTTGCCGCAAATGAACGCGAATTGACGCAAACCGGTCGCAATCGGCTCGTCATCATCGATGGCTCTTGATCCATTTGCGCTCATTTGCGTTTATTTGTGGCTAAATTTTCCGTAAAAATCCTGCCAGCTCAATGTTATCGGTAGTGGTACTGCCACTCAGTCGGTTCGGGCAACCTATCAAACAGAGAAGATTCCGATTCAGGAGACATCAAATGGCCGTTACAAAAGAAGAAATACTGGATGCCGTCGCCAACATGACCGTGATGGAGGTGGTGGAGCTGATTGGTGCGATGGAAGAGAAATTCGGGGTGACCGCTGCCGCCGCCGTGGCCGCTGCTCCCGCCGGCGGCGGTGGTGGCGAGGCCGCTCCGGCAGAGGAGCAGACCGAGTTCGATGTGGTGCTGGCGTCCTTCGGCTCCAACAAGGTGTCCGTGATCAAGGCCGTCCGTGCCCTCACCGGCTTGGGATTGAAGGAGGCGAAGGAGGCGGTGGAAAGTGTCCCAAACGCGATCAAGGAAGGGGTGTCCAAGGACGAGGCCGAAGAGGCGAAGAAGGCATTGGAAGAGGCCGGGGCGACCGTCGAAGTGAAGTGAGGCGGCAGAGGTGTCGGGTTATGTCGCATCTCTGGCGGGCTATGCCCGATGGACGGCTCACTTTTCCAGCTACCAGTCGCCAGCTTCCAGTTATAGGTAGGTTGGGCAAAGGCGCACCAAGGACGGTGCGTCGTGCCCAACGCGATGTGGATATTGGGCACGCCCACCATCCGTGGTGGATTTTCCCCAACCTACCCGACTGATTGCATGACAGTGTCTTAAGCGTCGTTAGCAGCACATAGATAAAGGAGACAAAGCAATGGGTCGCAAAGTATTCGTAAGCTACTCTCATAGGCTCGATCAAGATGCAGCAGATGATTTCCGAAAATTCTTTGCTGATGAGCGCGATGTTTTTATTGACAAATCGATACGAGATGACGTAGGTGAGCTGGAAAAGGATGCGATCAAGCGTAAGTTGAGAACACTGATCAAAGATAGCTCCATAACCGTCGTTCTCATCGGATCCCAAACGGGCGGGCGGTGGTGGGTTGATTGGGAAATATATAATAGTCTCAGGAAGAATGAAGGCAATGAAAGAAACGGCTTACTTGGCATCCACATAAAATATAAAGAGCATTGGGTACCAGATCGTCTTACCGACAATATTCCGACTATGGGGCATGTAATAGACTGGCCGTCGAACTACCGGACATTGGCGAATCAGATTGAAGCTGCCTATGACAAGCGTTGGAACACACCGAATTTATCTCGTCCGCTTCGCCAGAAAAATTCTTCACGGCGATAAGCGTAACTCGGAAGATCCGCGTTAGCACTAAGGTCATGCTAACCGCATGGTGTCGAAGCGCCATCATGTGGTTTGAGCTTCGCAACCGCGGCACAAAGCAGGCCAGTGAAATGTCAAATCGCTGGCTGATGACCGTTTCCGATCTGATCGTTTGACCGTCGCGACGTCTGGATCGCAGGGAGAGGTTCCGTGAAGGGACATCCTGCGCATAATCCAAGTGGACTCTCACAGTACCTCGAGGGAAGTCAGCATGGCCTATTCGTTCACCGAGAAAAAGCGCATTCGCAAAGATTTCGGCAAGCGTTCCGGTATCTTGGATGTACCCTTCCTGCTGGCGACCCAGATCGATTCCTATCGGGCCTTCCTGCAGGAGACTACCCCGGCGACCGAACGTGAGGACACCGGTCTGCACGCCGCCTTCAAGACGGTCTTTCCCATTGAGAGTTACTCCGGGAATGCGGTGTTGGAGTATGTGAGCTACCGCCTCGGTGAGCCGCCCTTCGAGGTCCGTGAGTGCCATCTTCGCGGTGCCACCTTTGCCGCCCCGTTGCGGGTACTGCTACGCCTGGTGATCTACGACAAGGATGCCCCCGCCGGCACCAAGGCGGTCAAGGACATCAGGGAGCAGGAGGTCTACATGGGCGAGCTGCCGCTCATGACGGAGACCGGCACCTTCGTCATCAATGGTACCGAGCGGGTCATCGTCTCCCAGCTCCACCGCTCTCCGGGCGTATTCTTCGACCACGACAAGGGCAAGACCCACTCCTCGGGTAAGCTGTTGTTCTCCGCCCGGGTGATTCCCTACCGTGGCTCCTGGCTCGATTTCGAGTTCGACCCCAAGGACCATGTCTTCGTCCGTATCGACCGCCGTCGCAAGCTGCCGGCGACTATCCTCCTGCGGGCCCTGGGCTATTCCACGGAACAGGTCCTGGAGCGCTTTTTCGATACCGACAGCTTCCATCTGAGCGCAGACGGTATCGAGCTCGAGGTAGTGCCCGAGCGTCTTCGCGGTGAGACCCTGGGCTTCGATATCACCATCGGCGACCAGGTCCTGGTGGAGACCGGACGCCGGGTAACCGCGCGCCATATCCGGGAGCTGGAAAAGGCGGGAGTGAAGCGCCTTTCGGTGCCCCCCGAATTTCTGCTGGAACGCACGCTCGCGTGCACGGTAGCCGATTTAGAGACCGGAGAAGTGCTGGCGGAGGCCAACACGGAGCTGACCGAAGCCTTGCTCGAAAGCTTACGGGAAAAGCAGGTCGAACGTGTCGAGACCCTGTTCGTGAACGATCTCGACCATGGGCCCTATATCTCCGAGACCCTGCGCATCGACCCGACTACCAACGAGCTGGAGGCCCAAGTCGAGATCTACCGCATGATGCGCCCAGGCGAACCGCCCACCAAAGATGCGGCCCAAAACCTGTTTCACAACCTGTTTTTCGCCGCGGATCGCTACGACCTCTCCGCGGTGGGGCGGATGAAGTTCAATCGGCGCCTGCAGCGGGATTCCGAGGCAGGGTCAGGTATCCTTTATGATGGCTGCTACTTCGCCCAGCGTGGAGACGGGCCATCCCAGCAGCTCTATGAGAAATTCGGTGACGTTTCCGACATCATCGACGTCTTGAAGGTGCTGGTCGAGCTCCGGAACGGCCACGGTAGTGTGGACGACATCGACCACCTGGGTAATCGCCGTATCCGTTGCGTGGGCGAGATGGGGGAGAACCAATTTCGCATCGGCTTGGTGCGGGTGGAGCGAGCCGTGAAGGAGCGTCTGTCTCTGGCGGAATCCGAGGGACTCATGCCGCAGGAGTTGATCAATGCCAAGCCGATTTCGGCGGCAATCAAGGAGTTCTTCGGCTCCAGCCAGCTCTCTCAGTTTATGGATCAGAACAACCCACTCTCCGAGGTCACCCACAAGCGCCGTGTCTCGGCCTTGGGCCCCGGCGGCCTGGCCCGGGAACGGGCCGGTTTCGAGGTCCGCGACGTACATCCGACGCACTATGGACGGGTGTGTCCCATCGAGACCCCGGAAGGACCGAATATCGGTCTTATCAACTCCCTGGCGGTGTACGCGCGAACCAACCAGTACGGCTTCTTGGAGACGCCTTATCGCAGGGTAAAGGGCGGCCGGATCACCGATGAAATCGATTATCTATCCGCCATCGAGGAAGGCAGCTATGTCATCGCGCAGGCCAATGCGTCCCTCGACGATCAGGGGCAGCTTACGGATGCGCTGGTTTCCTGCCGGCACCTGAACGAATTTACCCTCAAGGCCCCGGAAGAGGTCCAGTATATGGACGTCTCTCCGCGCCAGATCGTATCGGTGGCCGCCTCACTGATCCCCTTCTTGGAGCATGACGACGCCAACCGCGCCCTGATGGGTTCCAATATGCAGCGCCAGGCGGTGCCCACGCTGCGCGCCGAGAAGCCCCTGGTGGGTACGGGCATGGAGTGGGTCGTGGCCAAGGACTCGGGGGTCACCGTCGTGGCCCGCCGCGGCGGTGTGGTGGAGTCCGTGGACGCGGCGCGCATCGTCGTGCGGGTCCACGACAAGGAGGCGAATAAGACCCCGCACGAGCCGGGTGTGGATATCTACAATCTCACCAAATACATGCGCTCCAACCAGGATACCTGCATCAACCAACGTCCTTTGGTGTCTCCCGGCGATACCATCGAGTGTGGTGATGTGCTGGCCGATGGGCCTTCCACCGACATGGGCGAGCTGGCATTGGGCCAGAACCTGCGGGTCGCCTTCATGCCTTGGAACGGTTACAACTTCGAGGATTCCATCCTCATCTCCGAACGTGTAGTCCTGGAGGATAGGTTCACCAGCATCCACATCGAGGAGCTCACCTGTCTCGCCCGTGATACCAAGCTGGGGCCGGAAGAGATCTCCGGCGACATTCCCAACGTGGGCGAGTCGGCCCTTTCCAAGCTCGACCAGTCCGGTATCGTCTATGTAGGCGCGGAGGTGCGGGACGGCGATATTCTGGTCGGCAAGGTCACGCCCAAGGGGGAGACCCAGCTCACACCGGAAGAGAAGCTGCTGCGGGCCATCTTCGGTGAAAAGGCCTCGGATGTGAAGGATACCTCCCTGCGTTTGCCCTCAGGGCTTTCCGGCACAGTGGTGGACGTCCAGGTCTTCACGCGCGACGGAGTGGAAAAGGACGAGCGCGCGCGTCAGATCGAGGAACAGGAGCTCGAACGCGTACGCAAAGATCTGGACGATCAGCTGCGCATCATGGAGAACGATACCTTTCAACGCATAGAGAGGCTGCTGCTCGGCAAGGTGACAGACGGCGGACCCGGTAACCTCAAGGCCGGCAGCAAGATTACCAAGACCTATCTGAACGGCCTGGCGGAGCAGGACTCCAAGGAAGAGTGGCTTCAGATTCGGTTGCGCGCTGAGGGGGCGGCCAGTCAGCTCGAGGCAGTGGCGAAGCAGATCGGTCAGCAGCGCGAAGACTTCCGCGAGCGCTTTGAAGCGAAAAAGCACAAGATCACCCAGGGCGACGATCTGGCCCCCGGGGTGCTCAAAATGATCAAGGTCTATGTGGCGGTGAAGCGTCGCACCCAGCCCGGCGATAAGATGGCCGGTCGCCACGGAAACAAGGGCGTCATCTCCATGATCGTGCCGGTAGAGGATATGCCCTTCTCGGCCGACGGTGAGCCGGTGGACATCGTCCTGAACCCCCTTGGCGTGCCCTCACGCATGAATCTGGGCCAGATATTGGAGACGCACCTAGGCTGGGCCGCGCACGGCATCGGCATCAAAATCGGCGAGCTGCTGCGTGCAAAGGCCGAGGTCACCGAGCTCAGGACCTTTCTCGACCAGATCTACAACAGTAGCGGTAGACAGGAGGAGCTGGCGAACTTAAGCGACGAGGACATCCTGGTCCTGGCCCGGAATCTGACCAAGGGCGTGCCCATGGCCACGCCGGTGTTCGACGGGGCATCGGAAGAGGAGATCCTCGCCATGCTACATCTGGCAGGCCGGGACAATAGGGATGAAGGGATTCCCATGGGCCAAACCCTACTTTATGACGGACGCACGGGTGATGCCTTCGAGCGGCCCGTTACGGTCGGACACATGTACATGCTCAAGCTCAACCATCTAGTGGACGACAAGATGCATGCCCGCTCCACCGGGCCTTACAGCCTGGTTACCCAGCAACCCCTGGGCGGCAAGGCCCAATTCGGCGGCCAACGCTTCGGCGAGATGGAGGTGTGGGCACTGGAAGCCTATGGTTCCTCCTACACCCTCCAGGAGATGCTCACTGTCAAGTCGGACGACGTGAATGGGCGTACCCGCATGTACAAGCATATCGTCGACGGCGATCACCGTATGGAGGCGGAAATGCCAGAGTCGTTCAATGTGCTGGTAAAGGAGATCCGTTCGCTGGGTATCAATGTGGAGCTTGAGCAGGATTGAAGTTTAGACATGTTTTAAATCCACAGATTACGCAGATTCTCGCAGATGAAAAACGAACGAATCTGTGAAAATTTGCATAATCTGCGGATAACACAAGGTGGTCCATAGGCTGGATTAGATGCGCATTGCAATGTCAGTGTGTTCCGTCAGGTCGAACGCGCCGTAACCCAGCGATGTCGAACCACAAAGGCGCAAAGGAAGGTGACGGATGATTGAACCGCAGAGACACGGAGAACGTAGAGGACAGGACTATGAATCATGCGAATCGGGAACCACGAATCAACACGAACTAGACCGGCGTCAGTATAGCATCGGAAAAATAGATGTCAGTCTATTTCATCTGTTGGGCATATAAGGAGAAACGAAGGAGATTTGCTTAATGACCGATGATTCATCTGGAAATCTTCCAAATCCTTTCGACGACCTAAATGAGATAAAGAAGTACAGGAAACAAGCGAAAGATATATACGAGTGGGTAAAACGGAAGCGAGCTTACCGTGGCTGGCTTCTTACGAGTCCAGAAAGAATTGGCGTAGAGTTGCTGACAGAACACGATTTCCCAAAAATACCTAAGGAAATAGACAAGCTGCTTTCTAAGTCTATTAACAAAAAAGTGGCAAATTTGAAACGGCTTAAGGTTGTAGTTCACTTTTACCATGAGCCGAAAGACCTTATATATGAGTATCGATCTATTTTTGAAAGTAATCGGGTGTTATTGGAACGTGCCTATAGAATTTTATGGGTTCATGACAAAGGAAATGAGTTTGAGCGGGGGATTTTAGCCAAAGTGCCTGACAGTTCTAATCAGTATTGCCGGTTTCTCGAAATGAAAAATCTTCCTGAACTAAGGCTAATTCCAATCAACTTTACAGTAATTGCTCCTCATTACGACGACAACACCCTGACATATGTGCGTTTGCCGGGGCACCGAGATATTAAATTTGGCATTAAACTTGAAGAAGTTGATGATTTGGCAGTTAAATTTAATCAATTGGCGCTATACTGCTTAGCCGCACTCCCAGGTGACAGAGATGCAGATTGGAGCGGGCTGATTGAGTCCGCAAAAAACCAGTGTGAACACTTGAGAGAAGAAGATGACTAAAGATACGCATATACTTATTGGCTTTGGCACTATTTACGCAGCCTTGCTAGTGGCTGCAAATGCGGCGGGTACAAAAATTATTGCTGTCGGTTCACTGGCTGCTTCGGCAACAGTCTTTGTATATGCATTAACCTTCTTGGTTACTGATATCGTTTCAGACGTTTATGGAAAAAAAGCGGCTGATAAGTTAGTTATTTATGGTTTTGTATCGGTTCTTCTGGCGGTAGTTATCTATCAACTAGCAATTGTTGCGCCTCCAGCTCCTTTTTTCCAGAATCAAGAAGCGTATGAAAGCGTATTTGGTGTTACTTGGCGCTTGTTGCTCGGAGGGCTTGTTGCCTACCTTATAAGCCAGTTCTTGGATATTCGTATATTTCACTACATTAGAGAAAAAACGAATACAAAGCACCTTTGGCTAAGGAATGTTGCATCAACTCTTATTTCTCAGTTTGTAGATACTGTTATATTTATTACAGTAGCATTTTACGGGGTTTTCGACGATCTTTTTGCATTAATTCTTGGGCAGTATCTAATAAAGCTTGTTATTGCTCTTTTAGATACGCCGTTCGCATATCTAGGAATAAGCATTGCAAAGCGATTTTCAGACGGTGAATACGGTCATGCAAAGTAAACCCCTGATCGAACTCATTTGTAAGGAGTTGTTTTTCCATGAGCAGGATTCGGTATTTAAAGAGCTAGAATCGCGCCTCGGAATAATGGACAAAGATGTATATGAAGCGTATGAGTACTATGACTCTGATGTATATGGTTATGACAACGATGTCTATTCAAGTATTCCTATTCGGTTTGTCCAATATCTACATGCTAGAAAATATGGAAGTTGGCATGTTGCTAAGAACCGTACAATTAGCGCATGGCTAGCTGATTACTGGCCCTGCAAAGTGGTCGATGTTGGTTACGGTATTCCCCAGAGTTATCTTCTTGATCGGATACCATTTCCGAATAATGGAAGTTTTGCGTTACTGGAGAAATACAAAAGTGCCAAACTTTTTGGTGAACAGTTAATTAATATATACGACGAGAAGTCGCAGAGTAATATAGCGTTTCATGAATTTGACATGGATCAAGATAAAATTAGTCATTATGGAAACGCAGATGTACATTTATTTCTTGACTCATTAGAGCATGCGACTGATCCAGAGAAATTGTTGGAATCCACTCGAAGTGCGGCTCACAATAAATCAGTGATTTTTCTGTCGTTGCCGATTGGAGAAATCGTTCCAGTACATTCTATTTCGTGGTCTTCTGCAAATGAGATAATTGCTTGGGTAACTAGAAACGGGTTAGATGTGCAAAGAACTAAAGAGCTAGCACCAAATCCGAAAGTAGATATTTTTATAGAATCAATGCATAGTAGTTTTTCAACTCTACTGTTGGAGTGCAGTTGTAGATAATCGCCCACAAGCGCATGCACTCGGACCGCAAAAAGCACCGCTCGTTCCTCACTCTGCTTTTTTCCGCTGGTGATTTGCGATGTTAGCGGCAATAGAAAACAACACAGTTTTCCACATTTCGATGTTTTACGGTATTCTTATCCGGATGTTTTTCTATGATACGGATCGGCATAAGATGCCTCATATTCATGCGGAATATCAGGGACAAGTAGCTGTGTATTCGATTTATGATGGTTCAGTGTTGATTGGTGAATTACCACCGAAGAAGCACAAATTGGTCGTTGCATGGATTGAAATACACCAGGAGGATTTACTTGCCGATTGGGAGCTGGCGGTTAGTGGCAAAAAACCCTTCCCTATCCGAGGTCTTGACCAATGAATATCACAGAAATCGTTCCCAAAAACAATTATCTATTGTACATCGAGGCCGATGATGGACAAGCCGGACTGTTCGACGTAGCACCCTATCTCGAATCGGAAGCGTTTGCGCCCCTGAAAGACCCTGGTGAGTTTGAGCGTATTCACAATGGCAACTATTTTATCGAATGGGAATGTGGGGCCGACCTTTCAGCGGATACAATTGAGACTCGGTGGACACCTATGACACAGCCCGTATCGGAAAATGAAACCATACATCCCGTTACGGTGGTTACTGCATTCTTCGATTCGAAGGCTAAAATATCATGAAGCTCGAATTTGACCCAGCAGCAGATGCCGCCTATTTCGAGATTTCTTCTGCTCCGGTAGAGAGGACCGAGGAAATCGAGCCCGGCATCAATGCCGACCACGATGCTGAAGGGTGTCTTTTGGGTATAGAGGTTCTTTCGGTGAGTAAGAGAAACCTATCTGAGCAATGTTGAACCACAAAGGACGCAAAGGAAGGCGACGGCTGATTGAACCGCAGAGACGCGGAGAACGCAGAGGACAGGGCTACGAATTACGCGAATCGGGAACTTAATCAAGAGAGGTAAAAATGAATGTAGCATGGCGAAACCACATAGAAAGCTCGTATAGTGTCATTCGCGGAAAACCAAGAATTAAAGGGACAAGAATACCTGTGAGCCTTATACTAGGATACCTGGCGAATGGATATGCCGTAGGCAAAATCATTGATGAGTTTCCGGATCTGAATAAAGATAAAATTGCAGCGTGTCTTGATTATGCTCGTGAGTTAGCAGAGTTTGAAGTGGCCGCGTGATGAGTTTAAGGTTCTTTGTTGATCAATGCGTTCCTAACTCGGTGGTTAAACCTTTATTCGAAGCCGGCCATAAAGTTTTTATTCTTAAAGAACATATCTCACCCACTTCCGGGGATTCTGCTGTTATTGGAAAAGCACAGGAACTGGATGCAATACTAATCTCTCTAAATGGTGATTTTTCTGATATAGTTACTTACCCACCATCAAATTATAATGGCATAATTGCGATCCAAATCAAAAATCACCCGGAAATTATACCAAAACTGATGAAAAGATTAATGAGTTATCTATCAATTTACCAGAACATGGATCACTATAAAGGACTTCTATTGTTGGTGGAAGTACATAGAATAAGGATACGTAAATGAATATCGTTTTTGAAAAATGTAAAAATGTTCTGCAAAACTATTACGGTTCTCAATTTCACCAGCTCTTTTTATATGGATCTGTTTCAACGCATCAATCAGATTCTATGAGTGATATTGATATGCTTGTGATTCTGAAAAAACCATTCGATTATTTTAATGAATTACAAAAAATTACGGATTTACTCTATCCGATTCAGCTTGAATCAGAACAATTGATTTCAGTCAAACCTGCTCCTAAAGATGAATTTGAAACAGGGAGTATTCAACTTTATCGAAATGCAAAAAGTGAAAGATTAGCTTTGTGAGTCCACAATATATCCAAGAAATAGAAGCGAATCTCATTCGCAGTTTTTCTTTTGGAATTTGTGTATGGGCTCCTCGCCCCCTGTTTCCTAGGCACCTCAACCCCGGACCATCCATGCCGGAGGAACGAAATTGAAAGACCTTCTACAGATTTTGAAGCAGCAGGGTCAAGCCCTGGAGTTCGATGCCATCAAGATCGGTCTGGCTGCCCCGGACATGATCCGCTCCTGGTCTTTCGGCGAAGTCAAAAAGCCCGAGACCATCAATTATCGGACCTTCAAGCCCGAGCGTGACGGGCTGTTCTGCGCCAAGATCTTCGGTCCCATCAATGATTACGAGTGCCTGTGCGGAAAGTACAAGCGTCTCAAGCACCGTGGCGTCGTGTGCGAAAAGTGCGGTGTGGAGGTCACGCTGGCGAAGGTGCGCCGCGAGCGCATGGGACATATCGATCTCGCCAGCCCCGTGGCCCACATCTGGTTCCTCAAGTCCCTGCCCTCGCGGATCGGTTTGCTGTTGGACATGACCCTGCGCGATATCGAGCGCATCCTCTACTTCGAGTCTTTCGTGGTCGTGGATCCGGGTCTGGTCCAGACTCTGGAACGCGGGCAGTTGCTCACCGACGAGCAGTACCTGGATGCCCTCGAGGAGAACGGCGACGAGTTCGATGCCCGGATGGGAGCGGAGGCTGTCTACGAGTTACTGCGTACCATCGATTTGCCGGCGGAGATCCGCCGGATGCGCGAGGACATCGAAGCCACCAACTCCGAAACCAAGATCAAGAAGCTAACCAAGCGTCTCAAGCTGATGGAATCCCTGCAGGAATCGGGCAATCGTCCGGAGTGGATGGTCCTCACCGTGCTGCCGGTGTTGCCGCCGGAGCTCCGGCCCCTGGTCCCACTCGACGGCGGGCGCTTCGCCACTTCCGATCTCAACGATCTGTACCGGCGCGTGATCAATCGCAACAACCGGCTCAAGCGGCTGTTGGACCTGGTAGCCCCCGATATCATCGTGCGCAACGAGAAGCGCATGTTGCAGGAAGCGGTGGACGCCCTGCTGGATAACGGACGGCGCGGACGTGCCATTACCGGTACCAACCGGCGCCCGCTCAAGTCCCTGGCGGACATGATCAAGGGCAAGCAGGGGCGCTTCCGCCAAAACCTGCTCGGCAAGCGCGTGGACTATTCGGGACGCTCGGTCATCGTCGTCGGCCCCACGCTCAAGCTCCATCAATGTGGGTTACCTAAGCGCATGGCCCTGGAGCTGTTCAAGCCCTTTATCTTCAGCAAGTTGCAGCTGCGTGGTCTGGCCACCACCATCAAGGCCGCAAAAAAGATGGTCGAACGCAGTACCGGGGAGGTATGGGACATCCTCGAAGAGGTCATCCGCGAGCATCCGGTCATGCTCAACCGGGCCCCGACCCTGCACCGCCTGGGGATTCAGGCCTTCGAGCCGGTGTTGATCGAGGGCAAGGCCATCCAGCTCCATCCCCTGGTCTGCACCGCCTTCAATGCGGACTTCGACGGCGACCAGATGGCCGTCCATGTACCTCTATCCGTGGAGGCACAGCTGGAGGCCCGCGCCCTGATGATGGCCTCCAACAACATCCTCTCTCCGGCCAACGGTGAACCCATCATCGTGCCTTCCCAAGACGTGGTGTTGGGGCTGTACTACATGACCCGCGATCGGGTCGGTGCTCGCGGCGAGGGCAGCCGGTTCGCCGGCATCGATGAGGCCCGGCGTGCCTATGAGACGAACAACGCGGATCTGCACAGCCGCGTCAGGGTACGCATTCGGGAGGTGCTCATCGAGGACGACGGCACCCGGCGCGAGGTCGTTTCCATCAAGGAGACGGTGCTGGGCCGGGCCCTGGTATTCGAGATCGTGCCTGACGGCCTGCCCTTCGACCTGGTCGACCAGGCCCTGGGCAAGAAGGCGATTTCGCGGTTGATCAACCGCTGCTATCGGGTATTGGGGCTGAAGCAGACCGTGATCTTTGCCGACCAGCTCATGTACCTGGGCTTCCGCATGGCTACCCGGGCGGGCATCTCCATCGGCCTCGACGACATGGTGGTCCCGGGGAAGAAGGCGGACATCCTGGCCGCCGCCGAAGGGCTGGTGAAGGAGATCGAAACCCAGTATGCCTCGGGATATGTAACCAATGGCGAGCGCTACAACAAGGTAGTGGACATCTGGTCTCATACCAACGATCAAGTGGCGAAGGCCATGATGAACAAGCTCGGCGGCGAGCTGGCTCACGCCGATTCCGCGTTCGAGGCGCAACGCCTGATAGGTCTGTACCGCCAAGGGGTAATCAGCGTCGTCGACGAGGCCGATCGGGCCATCGCTCAACGCCTGTTCAACGCGCTCCAGTCACAGGTCAAGCAGGCCGCAAATAGGCTGGACGCGGGGGAGATTGGGATCGAGACTTTTCGCCAACAGGTAGTCTCCACGCTGGCCGACTATCGGACGCAGATCCGGGACCTGGTGGAAATCGACGCCATTCGGGCGGAAAACCTGAAGCGATCCGTGAAGGGAATGCTCGCTGCACCCGAGACCCAGATCATGCAAGAGCGCAAGCAGGACTCCTTCAACTCTATCTATATGATGGCGGACTCCGGGGCCCGCGGCTCCGCGGCGCAGATCCGGCAGCTCGCCGGTATGCGCGGCTTGATGGCCAAGCCGGACGGTTCCATTATCGAGACGCCGATCACCGCTAACTTCCGTGAAGGGTTGAACGTCATCCAGTACTTCATTTCCACCCATGGTGCCCGCAAGGGTTTGGCGGATACGGCCCTGAAGACCGCCAACTCCGGCTATCTCACGCGGCGCCTGGTAGACATCGCCCAAGACATGGTGGTGCTGGAAGAGGACTGCGGGACCGAGGAAGGTCTACTGATGACGCCCATCATCGAGGGTGGCGACGTGGTCGAAGAGCTGCGAGAGCGGATCCTTGGGCGCGTTACTGCGGTTGATCTCTACCGGCCTTTGACGGACGATTTGATCTGCCCCGCGGGGACCCTGTTCGACGAGGGGTGGGTCGATACGCTGGAGGCTATGGGCATCGATCAGGTGCAGGTGCGCTCCCCCATTACCTGTAAGGCCCATACCGGGGTCTGTGCCCAATGCTACGGCCGTGATCTGGCCCGTGGACACCGGGTGAACCTCGGTGAGGCAGTGGGTGTCATCGCCGCCCAGTCCATCGGTGAACCCGGAACCCAGCTGACCATGCGCACCTTCCACATCGGTGGTGCGGCCTCGCGTGCCGTGGCGGTCAACAGTATCGAGATCAAATCCGCCGGCACCGTGCATCTCCACAATATCAAGACAGTGCAGCATCACAGCGGCAACCTGGTGGCCGTGTCGCGGTCCGGTGAGCTGACGGTAGCTGACGATATGGGATTGGAGAAGGAACGCTATAAGGTCCCCTATGGCGCGACCCTTAAGGTCGGTGACGGTGACATTGCGCAGGGCGGCCAAGTGGTGGCGAGCTGGGATCCCCATACCCACCCGGTCATCACCGAGATGGCAGGGCGTCTAAGGTTCGAGGACTTCATCGACGGCGTCACCGTGCAAAGTGAGACGGACGAGGTAACGGGGCTCACTTCGTTGGTGGTCATCGACCCGAAGCAACGCCCGGCGCAAGGCAAAGACCTGCGGCCCATGATCAAGCTGCTCGACGAGCATGACCAGGCGCTTAATCTTGCCGGTACCGAAATACCCGCCCGCTACTTCCTGCCTGCGGGTGCCATCGTCAGCGTTGCCGACAACGCCGAGGTAGGTGTGGGTGATGTCTTGGCGCGTATCCCCCAGGAGTCGAGCAAGACGCGCGATATCACCGGTGGTTTGCCGCGGGTAGCGGACCTGTTCGAGGCCCGCAAACCCAAGGAGCAGGCCCTGCTCGCCGAGGCCTCGGGAACCATCAGTTTCGGCAAGGATACCAAGGGTAAACAACGGCTCATCATCACCACCGATGAGGGTGAGGTATTGGAAGAGCTGATCCCCAAGTGGCGCCACGTCAATGTCTTCGAGGGCGAACATGTGGAAAAGGGCGAGGTGATCTCCGATGGTGAGCTCAACCCGCATGACATTCTGCGCCTCAAGGGGGTGACGGCCCTGGCCGAATATTTGATCAAGGAGATTCAAGACGTCTACCGGCTGCAGGGCGTTAAGATCAACGACAAGCACATCGAGGTCATCATTCGTCAGATGCTGCGCAAGGTGGAGATCATCGGTTCCGGTGACACCAGGCTGCTGCGTGGGGAGCAGGCCGAACGCGCGACGGTGTTGGCCGAGAACGCCCGGATGGACGCCGAAGGCAAGCAGCCGGCCCGCCATCAGCCGTTGCTGCTCGGCATCACCAAGGCCTCGTTGGCTACCGAGTCCTTTATCTCCGCGGCCTCGTTCCAGGAGACCACACGGGTCCTCACCGAGGCGGCCGTGCGTGGCTCCACCGACCATCTCACGGGTCTCAAGGAAAACGTCATCGTGGGCCGTCTGATCCCGGCCGGGACCGGACTTGCCTATCACAACGAGCGTCTCAGCCGGCGCCAGGCGGAGCGTGAGCTGGAGGCCGAAGCTCGAGGCAAGGTGGAAATGGCCGCCGAAGATATCGAACAGGCCCTCAAGCAGGAATTGAATACCTCTGAGATAGGGTAAGATGGCAGGGCTTGGAGCCTGTCTGGCTTACGCGTTCGTACTCGATTCCGCAGTAGAACAGTCGTAAGTCAGACAGGCTCTTAAAGTTGATTGTCTCCAAAAACTTCAGTCCGCCGTAGGCGGATCGAGGTACAAACCTCCATCTTCCAGATGGATTATCTT
>NZ_FLUY01001454.1 GCF_900092655.1 Candidatus Thiosymbion oneisti | reverse complement strand
CTGGCTCCCACGCTCCAGAGACTGTGAAAGTATTCCTGGATTTTCAGATCCAAAGGGACAGGACGACACAATTTTCCCTAAATTGAGCAGAAAATCTT
>NZ_FLUY01000052.1 GCF_900092655.1 Candidatus Thiosymbion oneisti | reverse complement strand
GCTGGCTCCCCACGCTCCAGCGTGGGAGCAGACCTGGTCCCGACGGAGGAGGGATCTGACGCTCCAGCGTCGATTAAG
>NZ_FLUY01000521.1 GCF_900092655.1 Candidatus Thiosymbion oneisti | reverse complement strand
GCAAGCACCCAAGATCCTCGCGCGACTAGGCATCGACGGGGAGCGATTTATCGACTTTGCCGAGCGTTTTCTCAAGGAATTTGGAACAGCGGTCGGT
>NZ_FLUY01001575.1 GCF_900092655.1 Candidatus Thiosymbion oneisti | reverse complement strand
TTTTATTGTCCCAGCACGCTAGTCCAAAACTATGCACTTTAGTGCAAGGCTTTAGCTGCTACACAGGTATTCTATAATGAGCTAATGAGCGAT
>NZ_FLUY01001557.1 GCF_900092655.1 Candidatus Thiosymbion oneisti | reverse complement strand
AATGATGTTTACATCTGCCCCGCCGGTGAGTTGCTGCCCCCGCGCGGCCAACCGCATCACAAGAACGGCATCCGGCGTACCCGCTACAGCCGCCCGGCCAGTCAGTGTCGGGACTGCCCACTGAAGGCGGTGTGCCGACCCGACTCCGGTCCCCCGCGTAGCATTTACCGCAGTGAGCACGCCAACTTAGTCGAGACCCATCAGCAACGGATGGCTGAGAGGCTGTCTAAAAACTAACCCATTGATTTTCGGCTGGCTCCCCACGCTGGAGCCTGGGGAGCCAGCCGAATAACATCGGTTGAGTTCTTCCATTGGAAATTTTTTCCGCAAATGAACGCAAATCGGTCGGAATCGGCTCATCATGATCGACGGTCCTTCATCTCATTGTGCTCATTTGCGTTGATTTGCGGATAACTTTTCCGTGAGGATCCTGTTCGTCCCGGCACGTGCTGCCGCTTGCAATGCTTTACCTCCTCGATCCCAAGAACCCCCAGGCACCCTTTCCGGACGCGGAAACGGCGGAGCGGGAGCCGGACGGTCTCCTCGCGGTAGGCGGAGATCTGAGCGTGACGCGACTGGTTAACGCCTATCGGCGCGGTATCTTTCCCTGGTTCGGTGCCGGCGATCCCATCCTCTGGTGGTCCCCCGACCCTAGGACCACTCTCTTCCCGGAGCGGCTCCGAATTTCCAGAACCCTGCGCAAGACCCTACGCAAGGGTCGCTTCGGCGCCACCATGGACCGGGATTTCGATGCCGTCATCACCGCCTGTGCCCAACCCCGCGCCGGGAGCGGCGGTACCTGGTTGGTACCCGAGATGATCGCTGCTTATCGGAGGCTTCATCGCCGGGGGTTCGCCCACTCCGTCGAGATCTGGCAGGACGGCGCGCTGGCCGGAGGACTCTACGGGGTGGCCCTTGGCCGGGTGTTCTTCGGCGAATCCATGTTCACCCGCATCAGCGACGCCTCCAAGGTGGCCCTCGTCCATCTGTGCGGGAGACTCGCGGAGCGGGGTTTCCGCCTCATCGATTGCCAAGCATTGACCGCCCACCTCATCCGCATGGGTGCGGAGCAGATACCCCGGGCCGACTTCGTCCGTTTGCTCGAGCGCTGGTGTTCCCGCCCCGACCGGCCTGGGAGCTGGGATGACGGGCAAATCAGTCTACCGCTCGCCCCCGGCGATAAGCCCATAAGCGGCGTGGCCGGATCGTGATTTAGGAGCGTCGAGCACGGCGGTGGTGGGCACATTTTGAGCATCCCGACGGCATGTGCTCATAAGGCCAAAGTCGTTCGCAACGCATTCTCTACCAGGCCCATTTCCCCGCATTTTCCAATCACCTTATCCATCTCCCGTTCCAGCACCGTCACCAGATTGTCCGTTACCACGACAGAATCCATACGGAGCCCCATACATTTTCCAAGATCGCTATCCTTTTGCACCAAGACTCTGGTCTGACCCGTCCTTGCGAGATTGGATGTGATCAAGGTGACAATCCGTTGCCTCAAGGCAGTGTTTAACCCATCCGCTTGCACAACCAGGGCTGGCCGTTTCTTGTACGTCTTCAAATCTGAGTTTGGGAAACGAACAAGAATGACATCGCCGCGCCTACAATTCATCGTATACCTCCATCCCTGGCGCATCCCAATCATCCTCAAAAGTCCGCAGGCGCATCCGGGTTTCCAATGCTTCTTCGTTCGACCAGCCAAGCCCAACGATCGGCCGGCCACTGGAGGTCGCATTGGAGATCATCACATCAGCCTTCTCCAGGGGAGTGATGTCGGTATCGATCAGCGGCTGGAAAGGCTGCCGGTCACGGTCGCCCGGCTGGTACGGACGCAATGCCAAATCACGCACGGTCCGGGCGGCGTGGAGAAGGACGAGTTCTCGATCAGATTCGGGCAGCCGACTGAGCGGATTACCAGGGGTGTTGAGTCCTTGGAATTGGGTGATCCGTATCTGCTGAGGACTGTCCTGACCGGGGATCTGGACCGGGAACTCCCATTCGTCAACGACACTGGGCCTGACGAAGAGGGGGGTAAGAATCAGTTTTTCCTGCAACCGGCGGCGCAGCAAGAGTGGAAGCTCCCGCTCTCGGATACACTCCGAGTCCAGGAAATCGGTCGAGACCAACAGAACTGCAACGCGGATCTGCTCTAAGGTGGTTTCTATCTCCCGGTCCCAGTCAGCGCTCGCCTCAATTTCGGTATCTGCCCAGATCTCCAGGCGCTCATCGCTCCCCAAGGCCACGCGTAGGTGCTTATAGAAGGCATCGGAGTATTCCTGATCCGTACGGCTGTAGCTGATGAAGATTCGATCTGGCATGTTGCTCCCCTCTTGGTTCCGGCGGGGTAATATACATCGCCGACAGTGCCGCGGTCTTTGCCTGGGCCACGAGCAACCGGGCAAGCCCGGATAAACTTCCGGCTTCCAGTCGCCCAGTTTACCTGGCTGCAATGCAATGCCATTAAGTTAAGCGTTACCGGTCAGCGAAAAAGAGGAAAAACGATGAATCACGCGAATCCCCGCGAAATTGTTATCCCGAACCGAAGGGAGGGATCTTGTTCGCGCTGATTCGCGCGCTTCGTCGTTTTCTCTTCCGCATCCTGACCGAC
>NZ_FLUY01001196.1 GCF_900092655.1 Candidatus Thiosymbion oneisti | reverse complement strand
GGAGGCCCGGCAAAGCCTCACCCGTGAGCACCTGCGCAAGCAATGGCAAGTCTACAGCAACGGAGGGTGGAATGACTTCGGCTCTGCCGATTGGTGCCGCCAGGTGCACGTCCGCTCGGGTTGGATCAGGCGGCACATGCGCAAGTGCTTCTGGCGGCGCTGGCACGACCGCCACGGACGGCGCCATGCGCGGCGGCGCCTGGGCGTGCGAGGACACACGCTGGGGGTTGCCGGTTGTCGACGCGGTGCCTGGTTTATGGCGCGCCATCTCGTCATCAACCAAGCGCTAAAGGGCGCCACGCTGAATCGCCAGGGGTTCACCCCACCGTGGACGCTTGCAGGCTAAGAGGCTGTCTAAAAAGGGCCGCAGACCAGAGTCAGGAGTAGGCTGGGTCTCGTCCCTCGACCCAGCCTACCGATTTAAAATCAATGGCTTAGTTTTTAGACAGCCTCTAAGCCTGCTGGGCTCAACCGCCGGATGCGGAAAACCGCAGGTCCGGTGGTGTGGGAGGGCTGACGGGCGCAATCCCGTCAGCCCGACCCGATCCGCGTGGTCAACCGGCGGTCGGGGTCTGGGGAGAGACTGGGGTACATACGCTGAGACGGCGGCGTCGATCCCCATTGGGGGGGGGGTGACGGTGACCGTGGGTCCGCGGAATATGGATCGATGTGCTGGCCGGGCTGTCCGTATGGCCCTTGCCAGCGGCCCCGGGCCCCAGGTGATTTCTCCAAGGGTCGAAAGCTGTAGATTTCCCACGGATGCTCGGTGTAAGCGGGCTGGGAGGGATAGGGCATCGGTGGATTTGGTTGGGGTTGTTCCGGCGAGGGAGCTGGGTATCGCGAAGGCGGGTTGCGCGGCATTGTATAGCGGTCTCGGCGTCGGTCCGGATCGGGTGCTTGCCGATGCCGTTGCGCCTGCTCCGCCAAGGGTCTGAAGCGGTAACCGTCCGTATGGCTGCGAATCTGCGAGCCGTATGGGTCGCCATATGGATCGGGGACCCCGTAGTTACCATGATCAAGGCCGGGGTAGGGTTGCTCGGGATAGAATCCCCGCCTGCCGTAGCGCGGAGGGGCACTTTGCGCGCCGGGCCGGCCGGCCATCCCGTGATCGTGGCTTGGGGTCGGGAAACCGGATGTTCGGGGTTGGGGCCGCCGGTCGCCGGCGGAACCCGCGTTATCGCTCCGATTGCCGGAATCAGGAGGCTCATCCCCGGATCGCAAGATCAGAAAACAGACCACCAGGATTGCCAGGAGGCCGATGATGCGCGGTTTTGTAATCACATTGGATAGCAATGTCCCTGCCATAGGTGGGCCACGCCCCAGGCCCGGTATTCGGTTCAAAGAGAGGCCTCCGCCACCCGCGCCTCCGCGTCCTTGTCGCGTTCGATCAGGGCGTAGGCGGAGTGGTTGTGGATGGACTCAAAGTTCTCCGATTCCACGCGGTAGGCGCCCACCCGGTCGTCGTGGTTCAGCTTCCCGGCCACGTCCCGCACCATGTCTTCGACGAACTTGGGGTTGTTGTAGGCACGCTCGGTGACGTGTTTCTCGTCCGGGCGTTTGAGCAGACCATAGAGCTCACAGGAGGCCTCCTGCTCCACTAGCTCGATGAGCTCCTCGATCCAAATGAAACCCCTGCTGCGCACCTGCACCGTAACATGGGAACGCTGGTTGTGCGCGCCATAGTCGGAGATTTCCTTGGAGCAGGGACAGACGCTGGTCACGGGTACGACCACCTTGATGTACATTATGGGTTTACCGTGGCGGATCTCACCGATGAAGGTCACATCATAATCGAGCAGGCTCTGGACGCCGCTGACCGGGGCGGTCTTGTTGATGAAGTAGGGGAAGCTCATCTCGATGTGGCCTGCTTCGGATTCCAGGTGTTCGGCCATCTCACGGAGCATTTCCTTGAAGGAGGTGACGCTGAGCTCCCGCTCGTGGCCGTTGAGGATCTGCACGAAGCGGGACATGTGCGTGCCCTTGAAGTTATGGGGCAGATGCACGTACATGTTGAAGCTGGCTACCGTATGTTGCTCACCGTTGCTCCGGTCGTACACCCGCACGGGGTATCGAATGTCCTTGATGCCCACCTTGTCGATGGCAATGCGCCGGCTGTCGGCACTGCTCTGGACGTCGGCAATGGCCAGGGTGGCGGGGCTTGTCTTCAAGGCTGACTCCATGACTGATTCCTCGGAGCGGGAAGCGGCGACGCTAAGGCATGCTCCTAAGGCTAAGGTTCCGGCCGGACGAATCAAACATGGGGCTTGTCGGGTTTCTTTACGAGCGCCGCTGGACGAGGAACGGCGAATAAATGATTATCCGTGCCGACGCGGCCTGGGGCAACACAGCGGGGGTTGCAGTAGCAATCCTGAATGATTTGGCGTTGTTTGGAGGAATCTTTTCCCATAATCAACGCCAAATAACCCAGGATCGCTGAAGCCTGATGTTGCACCTAACCCTGAATCTGCGCCGCCGCTGGGCATTACGCAGGACCCCCGCCGGACCGCTGCGGGACTATCTGGAAACGCCCTTCCCGAAGCCGTCCATGGACTACCGGGATCTGGCGCTCCTCGCCGTCGACATCGAGACCACCGGGCTCGATCCGAAGCGAGACGACATCCTGAGCATGGGCTGGGTGAGCGTGCGGCACAACCGCATCGATCTTGGCGCTGCCTGCTATCGCCTGGTGCGGACCGCCCGTGCCATCCCGGAGGCCAGCGCCATCGTCCATCGGATCACCGACGACCAGGCGGCACGGGGGGAACTCCTGGACGATGTGCTCGCGGAGCTACTGAAAAGACTGGCGGGAAAGGCGATGATCGCGCACCATGCGACAGTGGAGAAGGGCTTCCTCAACGCCATCTGTCAACGGCTCTACGGGGTCGGGTTACCGGTACCCGTCATCGACACCCAGGTGCTGGCCAAACGTACCTTCGAGCGCCGCCACATCGCCTTCAGGGATTCGGATCTGCGTCTGCATGCCCTGGGCGAGCGTTACAATCTGCCCCGCTATGGGGCTCACAATGCCTTGAGCGATGCCCTCGCCGCAGCCGAGCTGTTCCTGGCTCAAGCGTCTTACCGGGACCGCGGCAAAGGAGTGCCCCTGCGGGATTTTTTGACCTGGTAAGGCAATGGCTGGCAAAACCGGCGACAAATGTTTAGCATGAAAATTTCTGTTTCTTTTCAGAATTGCTGTAGGCATCCTACCAACCGAAAGTGGAGACGGCTCTCATGACAGAGATCAAGGTCCATGATATTCCAGCCGAGATTGCGGCCAACGCCCACATCGATGCCGAAAAGTACGCAGCGATGTATCGACGTTCTGTCACTGATCCGGAGGGTTTTTGGGCGGAGCAGGCCGAGACGTTCGTAACCTGGAGCAGAAAGTGGGACCGGGTCAGCGATTACAGCTTCGACGCCGACAACCTCTACATCAAATGGTTCGAGGGCGGCCAGTTGAATGTGGCTTACAATTGTCTTGATCGCCACCTGGGCACCCGCGGCGATCAGGTGGCCATCGTTTGGGAAGGCGATGACCCGGCGGAGGACCGTCGGCTGACCTATCGTGAATTGTACGGGCAGGTGTGCAGACTGGGAAACGTGCTCAAATCCCGCGGCGTCAGGAAGGGCGACCGGGTCTGCATCTATATGCCGATGATTCCGGAGGCCGCGGTCGCCATGCTGGCTTGTGCGCGGATCGGCGCCGTCCACTCCGTTGTCTTCGGCGGTTTCTCCCCCGATTCCCTGCGCGACCGCATCCTGGACTCCGATTGTCGAACCCTGATCACCGCCGACGAGGGGATCCGCGGTGGGCGTCCGGTACCCTTGAAGAAGCATGCGGATACCGCCCTGGCCGAGTGCCCGAATGTGAGCACCGTCGTCGTGGTAAGGCGCACCGGCGGCACGACCGACTGGACCGACGGCCGTGACATCTGGTACCAAGAGGTCATGGCGACCGCCTCAGAGGACTGCCCGCCGCAAGCGATGGATGCCGAGGACCCGCTGTTCATCCTCTACACCTCCGGCTCCACTGGCAAGCCCAAGGGCGTGCTGCACACCACGGGCGGCTACCTGGTCTTCGCCGCCATCACCCACAAATACGCCTTCGACTACCGGGAGGGGGAGGTCTACTGGTGCACCGCGGATGTCGGTTGGGTCACCGGCCACACCTATATCCTTTACGGACCCCTGGCCAACGGGGCCAGCTCGCTCATGTTCGAGGGTCTCCCCAACTACCCGGATGCCTCCCGCTTCTGGCAGGTCGTGGACAAGCACAATGTCGCCATCTTCTATACCGCCCCCACCGCCATCCGCGCCCTGATGCGTGCCGGCGAGGGGCCCGTCAAGAAGACCTCCCGCAAGTCGTTGCGCATCCTCGGCACCGTGGGCGAGCCCATCAACCCCGAGGCCTGGGAGTGGTACTACCGGGTCGTGGGTGATGGGCGCTGCCCCATCGTCGACACCTGGTGGCAGACCGAGACCGGCGGCCACCTGATTACGCCTTTGCCCGGTGCGACTGCGCTCAAGCCGGGTTCCGCCTCGCGGCCCTTCTTCGGTGTCGTGCCGGCCCTGGTGGAGGTCGCCGACGGCACCCTGATCGAGGGTGCGGGGGAAGGTGCTTTGGTCATCACCCGACCCTGGCCGGCTATCATGCGCACCGTCTACGGCGATCACGCGCGCTTCACGGCGACCTACTTCACGCAGTACCCAGGCTATTACTTTACCGGTGACGGGGCACGCCGCGACGAGGACGGCTATTATTGGATCACCGGCCGCATCGACGACGTGCTGAACGTTTCCGGGCACCGGCTGGGCACCGCCGAGATCGAGTCCGCCCTGGTGCTGCACCCTCAGATAGCGGAAGCCGCCGTCGTCGGCTACCCGCATGACATCAAGGGCCAGGGCATCTACGCCTATGTAACCCCTATGGCCGATGTAGAGCCGAGCGATAATCTGAAAAAGGAGCTGACGGCGTTGGTCCGACGCGAGATCGGTCCCATCGCTACCCTGGATGTTATCCAATGGGCCCCCGGCCTTCCGAAAACCAGATCGGGCAAGATCATGCGCAGGATCCTGCGTAAAATCGCAGCCGACGAGATCGACACCCTGGGCGATACCTCTACCCTTGCCGATCCTGCCGTGGTCAGCGATCTGATCGACAACCGGGCCGGCCGTTAGGTATCACGGTTCGCCGAATTCGATACCGGGGTGGGTTTGGTCTTTTGTGATGTGGATCCGAAATTCCGGATCGGGACCAAGCCGGGGCATCGGGACCCTTGATAACATTTCCCACCCCCCGCATTTGGAGAGAAGCGATATGGATCCATGAAGAACGCTTGCCATGAGATTTTTCAACCCGCGAAGTCAAAGGTTCGACTTCGCGTGGACTGCCTATGCGATCGGTGATGCGATCGGATAGGTATCATCTTTTAGTTTGGATGATGGACCGAGAACCTGTAATCATCAATTACTTAAGTGAGGTTTATCTCTTGAGTTCCAATCTACGAGTCGGCGTATTCGTCGATGCTGAAAACGTCAGGTACAACGGTGGCTATCAGATGCGCTATGACGTGCTGCGCCGCTTCGCGGCCCGTGAAGGGGGGCATCTGCAGCGGCTCAACACCTATTTGGCCTTCGATTCGGAGCGCGCCAGGGAAGACCCGGATTACGCCAAGAAGTCCAGGATCTATCAACAGATGGTGCGGGATTTCGGATGGAAGATCACGGTCAAGCAGGTGCGCCGTTACACGGACGAAAACGGCAATGTCACCACCAAGGCCAACGCGGACCTGGACATGGCCGTGGACGCCATGTTGCAGGCACGCAATCTGGACCAAGTGCTGCTGGTCACGGGAGACGGGGATTTCCTGCAGGTGGTCAATGCCCTCCAGAACGTCGGTTGTCGGGTGGAGCTGATCGGCTTCAAGAACGTCTCGCGCCAGCTTCAACAAACAGTCGACACCTTTTACCCCGGTTTTCTGATCCCTGACCTGCTGCCCGTCTCCTATGAGCCCCGCAACGAATGGGGTCAGTCCGGTTCCTGCGTGCGCGGCATATGCACCAAGTGGTTCTTCGACAAGGGTTACGGCTTTATGCGGATCGTCAACCGCATCTCACCCAACTTGTGGGTCACGGATCCGCGCGAGCCGGACTCCCCCTATACCAGCGTCTTCTGTCACGCCAACGAGGTAGCCGATGAAGTGACGGAAGAAATGCTGATGAGTCGCGAGACCATCTTCGAGTTCTATCTCAGCGAGAGCGAGCAAAAGGACGACGGCCTGGTCGCCAACAATGTGCGCTTGGCGTTTTCCATTAATCGCTGACGGCCGGAGGGCCTTTAAGGATTCGAGGTAGTCGGATGGGGCAGGGAGGCTCCGCCATAAAGCACTAATCTTGTGCTTATAGCCTCTGATTTGCGTAAGCTGTTTCCAGATTCGGAAGCGGTCAACCGCGCACTTCGGAAATACGCCGAAGAACACCAGATGCCACTGTCTAACATTAGCAGTCTGGAATCCATCCGGAACCTTACAAAATTCGGAAATTGCTATGGATAGCCTCAATAATACCCATGATCCAAGGGAGCAACCCATGGCGCTTGTCAAAGTCCAGCGGGCGGCGCAGATCACCTTGCCGCGCCAGATCAAAGATGCTGCCCATCTGGCCGAAGGCGACTATCTGGAAGCCGAACTCACGAGCGAAGGCATCCTTTTGCGCCCGGTGAGTATCGGCAGCCGCGAGCCTTCCCCGGAACAGGAAACAGAAATCCTGGCCGTCGTCGATCAGGAACGCAAAGCCTATGCTGCGGAGCACCATCGTTGACACCTCTGTGCTGGTCAGCGCCTTTCTGTTCCCGGATAGTGTACCGGGGCGGGTTGTAGCGCTGGCTGAAGAAGGCGCTTATGCCCTGCATTTCTCGCCGATTATCCTCGAAGAGCTCAGGCGCTCCCTGTGCAATCCACGCCTGAGAAACGCCTATTCCTACAGCGACGCGAATCCAGGGACCGAAGCTCCGGGACTGTGCGTCCCCGCCGGGGATCGGTCGCCAAGGTGGATGCCTTGGTTTCAAGCCGGTCGAGGATCGTGAGTGCGTTCTGCAGGCTGTCCTCGGCGATGTAATAGATGATGGCTTCCAAATCCCCGCGCGCCGTGTCTGTCCATAGAACAGCGTATTCAACCATTCTCGACTTGGTTTCTCGCCAAACGGTCACGCAAGGTTGAGAAGACCTTGTCTTGCGCCGTCAGCTTACCGCGTTGAACGTCGACCTCGCCCTGGACCATAAGTTTGAGCAGCAGCAAGGCTTCCTGGCGACGCCGATGCGTATCGTAATCCTCCACCACGGCCCGCGCCTTGCCGTTTTGGGTCAATACGAGAGATTCCGACCCTTCCTGTATCTCCCGTAGCAACCGGCTGGCGTCGGACTTGAACTCGCTGAGGCTGATGACGGATTCCATCCTGAGTCTCTTAAATTCGATCTGAATTCGGTTTGACTCAGTGCAGGCAAGTTGCCAGGCAAATCAAGATTTTTCTATCCGCAGATTACGCAGATTTCCACAGATTGTTTCGTTTTTCATCTGTGGAAATCTGCATAATCTGCGGATTCAAAAGGAACCTGTAGGACCTAGCGTAACCGACTTAGAGACTGTCTAAAAAAGGGCTGTCAGCCAGAGTAAGGGGTAGGCTGGGTTGAGGAACGAAACCCAGCTTAAATAGACAAGCTTGATTTGCTGGGTCTCGTTCCTCGACCCAGCCTATCGACTTAAAATCAACTCGCATGAAGATGCGTGTGGATTCGCGTGATTCGTATACCGATTTTACTCGGGCATGTGGAATATTCGGGCTTGCCGGATCAGGTGTAATCTCTCGCCGGCTCGGGGATACGACCAGATCCATATCTTCCATAGGGACTGCACCCAGTAATACCTCGTCTCCAAGTACCAGGGCACCGACGTAACAAAACCTGTTTCCAAAATCCACACAGACCGGCCCGACATAGGGGACATTCTTCTTCCGGCCGTCGGCTACGGAGACTTCCCGCTCCGATTCCGTTTCAAGCTTCAGCTGTAAAGCCAAATGCTCGGGTATACAGAGTATAAGTGAACCCGCGTCAGCCAATGCCTCGGTTCTGATGGGGACCAGATCCGGTTCTTTGGGATTACTGAGTTCGATTTGTGCAACGACATGACCCATATTTTATCTCCCACCCCAGCTCACTTTGATGGGCACGCTGCGCTCGGTGCAGTCTACCGACCGTCACGGCTCGGAAACCTCCGGGGAATGACCACGACTTATAAACCATCCTGATGGGTGCTTGCTTTGCCCATCCTACGGGCTGGTGCATAGTCTTCTCAAGAAATCTGCGCGAATCTGCGTAATCTGCGGATCAAAAGCGAAAGGCGAAGTGCGCCGGCTTAAGCAGCGCGGTCTGATGGGACCCTTCATGAGGGCTTCTTACGCTGGTGCCCCGCTTTCTCCAGCTCGTCCAGGTATTCTTTCCACCAGGCCTCCTGGTTGGTGCCGAGGTTATACAGGTAGTCCCAGGAATAGATCCCGGTGTTGTGGGTGTCGTCGAAGTGCGGGCGGACGGCGTAGTTGCCTACCGGCTCGATCTTCTCGATGGCGACCTCTTCTTTGTCGAGCTGGAGCACCCGCTGGCCCGGCCCGTGGCCTTGGACCTCCGCCGAGGGGGAGTAGACGCGCAGGTACTCGCAGGGCAGGTTGAAGTGGGTGCCGTCGTCGAAGGTGATCTCCAACACCCGGGATTGGCGGTGCAGGTTGAGCTCGGTGGGTACGGGCATGTTCGTCTCCGGTTTGCGATTTCTAAACTTTCTAAAGGATATACCGCGACAGGTCCTCATCCGCCGCCAGCTCCGAGAGATGCTGGTCCACATAGGCCGCGTCCACGGTGACCGTGACCCGGTCGAGGTCGGCGGCATGGAAGGAGACGTCCTCCAACAGCCGTTCGAGGACCGTGTGCAGGCGCCGCGCCCCGATGTTCTCGGTGCGTTCATTGACCTGCCAGGCGGTCTCGGCGATCCGCCGAATGCCGTCTTGGGTAAAGTCCAGGCTGACGCCTTCGGTCCCCATCAGGGCCTTGTACTGATCGGTCAGGGAGGCGTCCGGCTCGGTCAGGATGCGGACGAAGTCTTCCGTGGTGAGTGCCTTGAGCTCGACGCGGATCGGGAGTCGGCCCTGGAGCTCGGGGATCAGATCCGAGGGCTTGGCCAGGTGGAAGGCCCCGGAGGCGATGAACAGGATGTGATCCGTGCGCACGGAGCCGTACTTGGAGGAGACGGTGCAGCCTTCGACCAGCGGGAGCAGATCCCGCTGCACGCCCTCGCGCGAGATATCCGCGCCGCTGGTGTGCTCGGAACGCTTGGTGACCTTGTCGAGCTCGTCCAGAAAGACGATGCCGTTCTGTTCCACGCTCTCCACTGCGCGCAGCTTGAGGTCCTCGTCGTTGATGCGCTTGGCCGCTTCCTCGTCGCTGAGCAGCTTGAGGGCGTCGCGGATCTTCAGCTTGCGCCGCCTGGTACGGCCCTGGCCCAGGTTCTGGAACAGTCCCTGGAGCTGGTTGGTCATCTCTTCCATGCCGGGTGGGGCCATGATCTCTACCCCAATGGGGGTGGCGCTGACCTGAATCTCGATCTCTTTTTCGTCCAGGTCACCACGGCGCAGCTTGTCGCGGAATTTTTCCCGGGTCACCGGGGAGGGGCCGCCGGAACGGCTGTCTTCTTCGAAGTTGGTGGGCGGGGGCAGCAGGACTTCCAGGACCCGCTCTTCGGCGGCAGCCTCGGCCTGGGTCGCCACCTTATCCAGCTCCTGCTCTCGGGCCATCTTCACCGCCGCGTCCACCAGCTCCCGGATGATGGATTCCACGTCCCGGCCCACGTAGCCGACCTCCGTGAATTTGGTCGCCTCCACCTTGATGAAAGGGGCGTCAGCGAGCTTGGCCAGGCGGCGCGCGATCTCGGTCTTACCCACACCCGTGGGTCCGATCATGAGGATGTTCTTGGGCGTGATCTCGGTGCGTAGGGGCTCTTCTATCTGTGCTCGCCGCCAGCGGTTGCGCAGGGCGACGGCAACCGCGCGCTTGGCTTCTTCTTGGCCGATGATGTGCTTGTCGAGCTCGGCTACGATGCGTTTGGGGGTGATGTCCGACATGAGTACTCAAAAATGCTTAAGATCGCGTTAGCGCCACCAAGTGGTGCGTAACCTGGAAGGAATCTTTTTGATCCGGAGATGAGGTGTGCGGCTTATCCCACTGCCGCGGATAGCTCTTCCAACACCAACCGATGGTTGGTGTAGACGCAGATGTCGGCGGCGATGCCGAGCGCCCGCTCGACGATTTCGCGGGCGCCGAGCTCGGTGCTGTCAAGCAGCGCCCTGGCCGCCGCCTGGGCGAAAGACCCGCCGGAGCCGATGGCCATCAGATCCTGTTCCGGCTCAATCACATCTCCGGTGCCGGAGATGATCAGCGAGGTTGTGGTATCCGCTACGCATAACAGGGCCTCAAGGCGCCGCAGCATGCGATCGGTACGCCAATCCTTCGCCAGCTCCACCGCTGAGCGGGTGAGGTGACCCTGGTGCTTTTCCAGCTTGCCCTCGAAACGCTCGAATAGTGTGAAGGCGTCTGCCGTGGCCCCGGCAAATCCGGCCAATACCCGCTCTTTGTAGAGTCGGCGTACCTTACGCGCATTGCCCTTGATTACCGTCTGCCCCATGGACACCTGGCCGTCACCGCCGATGACCACCTGCCCGCTGCGCCGGACAGAAAGGATGGTTGTGCCGTGAAATGTTTCCATCGCTGCCTGTTCTGCTCGCCTCAAGGGTATCTTGAAAAATTCGGTAGTGGTAAATTTTTAAGTGGTTTAGCGTAGAGGGGCTCATTAACCACGCCCCATTTCTTGTTTGATCCCCTCTCCCCGGTCCTCTCCCAGAGGGAGAGGGGGTGCAATGCGTGGCGTGCCCGACACACTGCTAGCGGCGATGTTTCCATTTAAACCTTAACCACTACCAAAAATTCAAGGTTCCCTCAAAAAAGGATACCTGAACATCTGCCGAAGGGGTCCGGTCGATCCATTCCCCGGATCTTGCGGCCGATTTTTCGACTCAAGTCTTTCGACTCAGGGCCATAGCTTGAGTATGGTCACGATAAGACCACCCACGGTCAGGGTGGTGGCATAGGACCACATCATGAAGCGGTCGATACGCCTGGTCAGTCCCTCGAAACGCTTATTCATCTCGTTCTGCAGGGTCTCGAAGCGCTTGTCAACAGTCGCAAAGTGCTTGTCGACGGCCTCAAAGCGTTTGTCAACGGCTTCAAAGCGCCGGTTCATCTCTTCCTGCATGATTTCGAAACGCTTGTCGATGGCAGCGAAGCGTCGGTTCATCTCCTCCTGCATGAGCTCGAAGCGCTTGTCCATCTCGTTGCGTAAAACATCGAGATGCTTGTTGACAGCCTCGAAGCGTTTGTCGACAGCCTCGAAGCGTTTGTCGAGGGTCTCGAAGCGTTTGTCGAGGGCAACAAAGCGCTTGTCCATCTGCTCCAGGATGGTCTTGAGCAGCTCGCGCTGGTGCTTGAGTTCTTCTTCGACGCGCAGTATTCGCTCGCGCAGCTCGATCTCGTAGACCGCCGGCGGTTTGCTTAAGGATTGCTCAGCGAGCCATTCGCCCAGGTGGTCCTTGATGAACGCGATGTCTTCTGCGGCAAGATTCATAGTATCGGTGGATGCAGGGGAGATGCGATCAAGTATACCCTTCGCTTCACCGCGATGGGGAACGAGGTCTTTTCGCTCCCGAGGGAGCGCCTGTAGCTTGCTTTTCGATTAATGGGAATCTTTTTTTCTCGCCCGCGGGTGGGCCTGGTCATAGACCTGGGCCAGGTGTTGGAAATCCAGGTGGGTGTAGATCTGGGTGGTGCCTATATCCGAGTGGCCCAGGAGCTCTTGTACCGCGCGCAGGTCTCCGGAGGACTCTAGCAGGTGGCTTGCAAACGAGTGGCGCAACAGGTGGGGGTGGAGATTGCGCGTGGCCCCCCGCGCCAGAGCCCAGTGCTGCAATCGCTGTTGCACCGTGCGCGGATGGATGCGATTGCCGCGCCGGCTGACGAACAGGGCCTTCTGGTCCGTTGCCGCGTAGTTGCCTCGCACCTTCAGCCAGCGGCCGATGGCCTTGAGGGCCTGGTTTCCCACGGGCACCCGCCTGGTCTTTGCCCCCTTACCCGTGACCTCCAGGGTAGCATCGTCCCCATCGATGTCCCCGATATCGATGGCGACCAGTTCTGCCAACCGCAGCCCGGAAGAGTAGAAGAGCTCGATCATGGCCGTGTCCCGCAGCATCAACGGCTCGGCATCCGGTTGGTCGAGCAGGCTACAGAGCTGATCCGCGTCCAGGGTAGTGGGCAGCTTACGAGCCGCCTTGGGGGCACGCACCCCCTGGGCCGGGTTCCGGTCCACTACCCCTTCCCGCAACAGATAGCGATAGAAGCTACGTAGGGCAGCCAGCTCTCTTTGCAGCGTCTTTCCGGAGACGCCGCCGCGGTGGCGCCAGGCGACGTAGCTGCGGACCGTCTGTTGGTCGAGTCGCTTCCAGGGGTCTGTCCTTGCGCCCCGGAGCCAATCGCGAAAGCGCGTGAGGTCGCGACGGTAGCTGCTCAGGGTGTGGTCGGATAGCTGACGCTCGTGGGCCAGGTGTTGTAAGAAGGCTGCGAGCAAGTCTTCAAGCCCAGGCTCAGCGATCGATTCAGCCATCGATTCGGTGCAAGGTGCGTAATTTTTGGCTGACGATTTCTCCCAAACGGTCGAGGAGGTCGGTGCCCATGTCCGTGCCGAAACGCCCGCGATCATGGCTGCCGATGGCCAAGACACCGGAACGGCCATCCATACGTATCGGGATGAGGGCGGCCGAGCCGATGGCCCCGCCTTGCTCGCCGAAGAGAATGCCGTTGTGCTCAGGGTCCAGGGGGCCGCATAGGGAGCGCTCCCGGTCGAGGAATTGAATGAAGGCTGCGACCTTCGGGTCCGAATCGGAGTCGTCGGATTCCAGGGGAAACAGCTTCAGGGTCACTGCCTCGGTGTCGAACTGCCGACACAGGGCCTCGCGCAGTACTGCTTCTACCTGCTCCGGGTCTTGAGCGGCGATAAGCCGCAGGGACAGGTCGTGAAGCCGTACGGACAGGGCCTCGAAATTCCGGGCCCGCGCAATCAGCTGGACAAGCCGCCGTCGCTCGGTCCGGAGCTGACCGCGCAATACCCCTACCTGGTGTTCGATCAGGGATACGGCCTGCCCGGCCGCATGGGGCACCCGCAGCTCGGCCACCAGGTCCGGATGGCGCTCGAAGAACTCCGGGTGTGCCGCAAGATACTCGGCGACCGCATCCTCGGCGATGATCTCCGCAGGACCGCGGTCCTCCTCCACCCGCCGGGTAGTCATGGCTCGAATTCCCCCTCAAAGACGCTCACGGCCGGTCCCGTCATCCAGATGGTCCCGGATTCATCCGGCCACTCTATCACCAATTCTCCGCCCGGCAGGTTCACCCGCACCCGCTCGGCAAGCAGTCCCCAACGGCGTCCCACCGCGACCGCGGCGCAGGCACCCGTGCCGCAGGCCAGGGTCTCACCCACACCTCGTTCATAAACACGCAGTCGGATATTGCTCGCATCCAGGACCTGCATGAACCCGGCATTCACCCGCCGCGGGAAACGCGCATGGCTTTCTATCAGGGCACCGAGCGTCGGGACCGGGGTGGCCGCGAGGTCCTCGACCCGGAGCACCGCATGGGGATTGCCCATGGAGACCGCGCCGATGTCCAGCGTCCCACCTTCGACCTCCAGCGGGTAATGTTCGGCAGCGGCGTCCGCGACAAAGGGGATACGCTCGGGCTCGAACCTGGGCACGCCCATGTCCACCCGCACCAGGCCATCTTCCTCCAGATAGAGCCTAATGTCCCCGACCGCTGTGCCTACACAGAGCACGCGCTTGGCGGTGAGGCCCTTGTCGGTGACGAAACGGGCAAAGCAGCGGGCGCCGTTGCCGCACTGCTCCACCTCCGAACCGTCGGCGTTGAAGATCCGGTAGTAGAAGTCCATGGCTGGGCTGCGGGGTTGCTCTACCAGCAGGATCTGATCGCAGCCGACGCCGAAGTGCCGGTCCGCCAGCCGGCGGCAAAGCTCGGGTGTCGGCATGACCCTCTGGCGAAGGGTATCGAAGACGACGAAGTCGTTGCCTAATCCGTGCATTTTAGTAAAACGCAAACCCATTTCCTGAAATGAACCTGCAAATCAGCATATAAGAAACTGAAATCGTTTACTCCTTGGAAGAATTTTATACGCACTCACCCTGGGTGGACAAGGCGAAAGGTTGACAATCTGTGACAGCCTCTTAGAAAATGTTTAGTTTACTTCTATAGCATAGAATATCCGAAGGAGCCTTCAGTTTGGCCAATTCATCCCAAGCTCGAAAGCGTGCCCGCCAGGCGGAGCAGCGCCGTCGGCATAACGCGTCTTTTCGCAGTGCGATGCGCACTGCTATAAAGAAGGTCGTCAGGCCCATCCAGGCAGGCGACAAGCAGGCCGCGGCGGATGCCTTCAAGGCGGCCGTTCCGGTCATCGACAGTGCGGTTGGCAAGGGGCTCATCCACCGTAACAAGGCGGCCCGGCACAAGCGGCGGTTCAACGCCGATATCAAGGCCATGCCCTGATGGAAAAGCCGGCTTCCACGCCGGTTTTTCTTTGCTGTGAGGCGGTGGACACCCTGCGTGCAGGCCACGCGGGGGATAATATGGGTGTAGGTTGCGTTAAGACGCTGGCACTGATCGAGCAGACGATCAGCGGGCCTTGGTGCGTCGAACGCAACACGTCAAACCCTGTCCCGACGCAGGAGGGATCTTTTCCCTCCTGACAACACCAAATAATTCAGAATTGCTTTGGGTCTGAGAATGCAAAATAAGGCGGAACGGGGTACTAGTTATCCCGTGACTCGTATGCGTCGCATGCGCCGCGATGATTTCTCCCGCCGGTTGATGCGGGAGACACATTTGACACCGGATGATCTGATCTACCCGGTATTCGTCCTGGAGGGGACCAACCGGCGGGAGCCCGTAGCCTCCATGCCAGGGGTGGAGCGGCTGAGCATCGACCTGCTGGTGGAAGAGGCCTGGGAGCTCCAGACCCTGGGCATCCCGGCCATGGCGCTGTTTCCCGTCACCCCGGCGGCGGCCAAATCCGAGGATGCCCGTGAGGCCTACAATCCCGACGGACTGGCCCAGCGGGCCGTGCGGGCCCTGAAGGAGGCCTTGCCGGACCTGGGTGTGATCACGGACGTGGCTTTGGACCCCTTTACCACCCACGGCCAGGACGGTCTCATCGACGAGACCGGCTATGTCCTGAATGATGAGACGGTGGAGGTGCTCATCCGCCAAGCCCTGTCCCACGCCGAGGCTGGGGCGGACGTGGTTGCGCCCTCGGACATGATGGACGGGCGCATCGGCGCCATCCGTGTGGCTCTGGAGGAAGCGGGCAGAATCCACACGCGCATCCTGGCCTATTCGGCCAAGTACGCCTCCGGCTTCTACGGCCCTTTCCGCGCTGCCGTGGGCTCCGCCGCCAGCCTGGGCAGTGGCAACAAATACAGCTACCAGATGGATCCGGCCAACGGCGATGAGGCTATGCGTGAGGTGGCCCTGGATCTGCGCGAAGGGGCCGACATGGTCATGATCAAGCCCGGCATGCCTTATCTGGACCTGGTCCGACGCGTCAAGGACCGCTTCGGGGCCCCGACCTTTGTGTACCAGGTCAGCGGCGAGTACGCCATGCTCAAGGCCGCGAGCCGGAACGGCTGGTTGGAAGAACAGGCCGTCGTCCTCGAGGCCCTGATCTGTATCAAACGTGCCGGGGCGGACGCTATCCTGACTTACTACGCGAAGGATGTTGCCCGCTGGCTTTAGGTCCTGTTGACAGTTAACCCTAACCGACGGTTTCCATATATTAAGAGGCTGTCTGGTTAAAATGGATCCGAGCGTCGGGTTGCGTTACGCCACGTTCGGCGCCGTGCCGGTCCGGGCGCGGTCCGGGGTTATTTGGCGTTGGTTGTGGGAAAAGATCCCTCCTGCGTCG
>NZ_FLUY01001451.1 GCF_900092655.1 Candidatus Thiosymbion oneisti | reverse complement strand
TCCAACGCCTCGGCGAAACCCCAGAGGCCCTCCGCGATCTCTCGGTCTCGCTCAATAACGTGGGCAACACCGATCAGGCACTCGGCGATTGGAGCCAGGCACGCAACGCTTTCACCGAGGCACTCGAAATCAGCCGCCGCATCCTGCAACGGGTCGGCGAAACCCCCAAGAATCTGCGCGATCTCTCCATCTCGCTCGAAAAGGTCGGCGATATCGAAAGCGCACTCGGACATTGGGATCAGGCCCGCGCCGATTTCACCGAGGCACTCGAAATCAGCCGCCGCATCCTCCAGCGCCTCGGCGAAACCCCAGAGGCCCTCCGCGACCTCTCGGTCTCACTCAATAAGGTGGGCAACACCGATCAGAATCTCGGCGACTGGAAATCGGCCCAGGCCGCCTTTACGGAGGGCTTGGAGATCGCCCGGCATCTGGCCGCGGCCCTACCCGAGCACCAGGATCACAAGCGGCTTCCGGACTGGTTCGAGCGCCGGCTGGCCGAGCTGGCAGCGGCTCAGGAGGAAGACCGAGCTTGATTTGGGTCCGACACTACTTGAAAAATAAGCCTGTAGGGTCCGCTGTGCGGACCTATTCTCTCGTTCCCACGCGCCGCGTGGGAACGCGGAAGCTCCGCGCCACGGAGTGTCTCGGAGACGCTATGGGCCGTAGCCGCTACCGGCTTGTTGAACCACAAGTGATCGGCTGGCTCGTTCCCACGCTCCAGCGCCTGCCTGTGCGTCTCTGCACGCAGACAGGTGGGAACGCAGTTGTGGCCGCTCCAGCGGCCGAGATCCCTCGCTCCGCTCGAGACAAAGCTTCATGACGCTGGAGCGTCTAGACTTGCTCCTACGCTGGAGCGTGGGAGCCAGAGAAAAAATAAGCCTGTAGGGTCCGCTGTGCGGACCTTCTAAAGGTCAACACGCCCTAAACATCCCCCACAACAGGAGATTGCAGATGTCAGTAAAACCGATTCCGGACGGCTACCGGAGTATCACCCCCTACCTGAGTATCGAGGGCGCGGCCGCGGCCATTGATTTTTATCAGCGGGCATTCGGCGCAACCGAGCACTTCCGTATGCCCACCCCGAGCGGTGGGATCGGCCATGCGGAACTCAAAATCGGGGATTCGACCATTATGCTGGCCGATCCCTGCGCAGAAGAAGGCGCATTCCAAAGCCCCCGAGCACTGGGCGGCTCGCCGGTGGGTCTCCATCTGTACGTGGAAGACGTAGACAAGGTTTTTGCGCAGGCCGTCGCGGCCGGGGCAAAGATCATCCAACCGCTGGAAGACCGCTTCTACGGCGATCGCAACGGCACCCTCGAAGACCCATTCGGACACCTTTGGTTCCTCTCTACCCATAAAGAAGACCTCACGCCGGAAGAAATCGACAACCGGGCTAAGGAATTCTTTGCCAAGCACAACGCCTGATACGGACCTCCATGCGCTGCGGCGCACTCCTATGGACATTCTTGTTTGGGTAGTGGTTAAGGTTTAAATGGAAACATCGCCACGAGCAGGGGGTTGGGTACGCCACAAACCGCACTCCCTCTCCCTCCGGAAGAGAGCCTGTCCCGACGGAGGAGGGAGCCGGAGAGAGGGGATCAAATAAAGCAATGGAGCATAATGAACCGCTCTCCGCTAACCATTTAAAAATTTACCACTACCCTGAATGATTCGGCACGGCTTGGGGGAAAAGATCCCTCCTCCGTCGGGACAAGCTTGCTCCCACGCTGGAGAGATTGTGAAAGAATTCGCCGTTGGTGGTAGTAAAGGGTAAACCAGCGGTCGAG
>NZ_FLUY01000546.1 GCF_900092655.1 Candidatus Thiosymbion oneisti | reverse complement strand
CCCCAGGCTCCAGCGTGGGAGCAGATCCCGACGCTCCAGCGTCGATTAAACGCCTCGGTAGGCTAACCGCCAACGCCTATCAGTACAGAGGAGCTGCGTCCGCGGGAGCGGACAAGATGGCGTAAAAGTGGCGACTGAAAATTATACCTGCTGCCTTGAACGGAAAGACCGTTGATCTATCCGATTATCCAAATACCCGATGACGCCGGGGAGAAGGTCGAGCAGCAGGGGACGAAACGCAAATTCTGGTATGCGGGGGATACCCTGCTCTTCAAGGAGGGGCGCCCGGGAACCGGCGAAAACTGGGCGGAGAAGGTTGCCTGCGAGATTTGTGCCCTGCTCGAGATTCCTCATGCCCATTATGAGTTCGCCACCTCGCAAGGACGCGAGGGCGTCGTCACCAAGTCTTTTCTGCCTGCAGGCTGTGAATATGTAACGGCGAACGCTATCCTGTCCAGGCTGAAGCCAGCGTACAAGGATCAAAGGCTTTACCAAGCCCGGCAACACACGGTGCGCGTCTTCTTAGCCCTCGGCGCGAACTCGCCGTTTGGATTTCCGGTTGAGCTTCCGGTTGGATATGCTGCGCCCTCGTCCATTGGACGGGCCGATGATCTGATGGTCGGGTATCTGGTGCTCGATGCCCTGATCGGCAACTCGGACCGACACGATGAGAATTGGGGTTTCATCAGCTGCGGTGGATCTCCTTCGCACGTCATGTTAGCCCCGACCTTCGACCATGCGTCGAGTCTCGGGCGGAACGAGACCGACGAGAATCGACTCAAACGACTGATGACTCAGGATCGCGGCGGTTCGGTTGAAGCCTATGCCACGCGGGCGCTCCGGGTTTTTCGAGACCCCCACGGCACGTCGGACCATGACCACCCTGGATGCCTTCACGGCGGCTGCAAAGATGCGTCCGGCGGTTGCCTGCTACTGGCTCAAAGTGCTGTCCGGCCTGAGCATGTCGGACTTCGAGTCCATCTTTGTGCAGGTGCCCTCACACCTGATCACGACACCGGCAAGAGATTTTGCCTTACGGATGTTGGAGGCCAATAAGCGTCGATTACTGGAAGCCGTATCGAGGAGGAGATAACGATGAACGTGCTCTTTGTGGCCTGGCAAGACCCGGAAACCCGTCGCTGGTGGCCTGTCGGGCGACTATCCCGTGAAGACGGCGATTACCATTTTGTCTACACGAGAGGCGCGGAGGCAGCCGAACGCTTCGTGCCGTTCGGCCGCATGACTAACCTCCATGACGTCTATGTCGCTAAAGAACTCTTTCCGTTGTTCGCCAATCGGCTACTACCCAAGTCACGCCCGGAATATAGGGACTTTCTGTGTTGGCTCGGATTGGAAGGATCGGATGACGCCCTGGATCAATTAGCGCGCAGCGGTGGTATACGGGCAACGGATTCGTTGCAGATTTTCCCCTCTCCCGAGCCGACCCCGGACAATCACTATGCGGTCGAGTATTTCAGCCATGGTATTCGATATATGCCCCCGACAAGTCGAGAGCGGATCGAGACCCTTGACCCCGGAGAATGGCTCTATTTGATGCGGGATATCCAAAACCCGTTCGATGATGATGCAATGCTGATGCGGACGGGTGATCCCATCTTGGGCGTAGGGTATTGTCCTAGATTCTATTCCGCGGACTTTACCAAGCTCCTGGATCTGATAGGCAAAGACCAGGTTCAGGTAACCGTAGTCGCGGTGAATCCGGATGCGCCCTTACAGTTTCGGCTGCGTTGCCGCTTGACCGCTCCCTGGCCCGCCGGCTTCGGCGCCTGCCGGCAGGAAACATTTGAGCCGCTGGCGGCCGAAACGTCGGGATCGATCTGATTAGAGGGTATCTGTGCAAGCGGATGACCACGAACCGCACCCCCGGCTCCTGCCATGCCCGCAGCTTGCGGGGAATGCTCAGTTCGAGAAGGTAAACACATCGAACAGCGTCGACTTGCCCGATCCGTTGGCCCCCACGACCACAGTCATAGGTGGCAGGTCCCTCACCGCTGTATGGCGGAAGAGCCGGTAGTTCTTGATTTCGATGCTTTCGATTTGCACGGTTCAGTCCCGGATCCTGTTGACATTTAAGAAGACCTCGGGACAGTTTGAACCGCAAAGGCGCAGAGATAAAAGGGACCTTGAAAAATCCCATTGCCATGAATGATGTCCCTACCCAAGGTGTTCAATCTCGACATTACCCTCCGTTAAAAGCAATCCTGAGTTATTTGGCGTTGTTTGGGGGACCGGACATGTTGCGTTCGACGCATGAAGGCTCGTTGATCTACGGCCAGGCCAGTACCGGCGTCTTAACGCAACCTACACCCACATTTTCTGGTCGCCAAGATCGGCAAGGCCCAGGACCGGAAGCTCAAGATCACCGACAGCGCCCTGCGAGTGCTGATCCGCCACGACTGGCCGGGCAACGTGCGAGAGCTGGAGAATTGTCTGGAACGCTCCGCGGTCATGAGCGAGCAGGGCGTGATCGACCGGGACGTGATCGAAATAGCCGGACTCGATCAAGGCATCACCGTTCACCAACAGCAGATCGATCTCCAGCTCCTCTATCGGAGACCAGCCGATGGAGCTGAAAGTCCTAGGGCAAGGCATGCCAGCGGTATCGGCAGGGGGCACCGGCTGTGCCGCGAGCGGCCGTGGCGACAGGGACCGACTCTCCCAGCTGCCCGCAGAGCTCGTAGGTTGGGCAAAGCCGCCAGGGACGGCGGCGTGCCCAACAAATCATTTAAAAATTAACCACCACCCCAATTCTATACCCGTCACCTATTTAGGTTTCGCCCCACTTTCAATGCAGAACCTCGTCGAGGCGACTGGCGGTAAGGACCCGCTCGGACCACTCCAGCAGGGTCCGCTCGCTGGCCTGTTCGATACGTCGCTGTATCTCGTCAGGTAATCAGGATCGCGTTCTAGAGTGGTCAGCCCCCGCACCGCTTGGGCATAGACCTCGGCCTTGCGCCCCGCGGGATACTGCATGTTGGGCAGGTTCAGCCGGACTACCAGATTGTCGCTGTGACGGTGGTGCTCGTAAGCCAGCTCGCCCAGGGTGCAGCTCAGGTAGCGGAAATCGAGATAGGTATCCTGGTCTCCGCTCAGGCGCAGCCGTTGGGCCGCACCCCGAGCTTGGTGCAGGAAGAGGATGCTCTTGCGTTGGCGTAGCCGCTTGGTACGGTCCACACCTCGCACGAGCGGTCACAGGGCACCAGCTTGCAGCGCTTCCGGCGCCGACGAGCAACCTTTCGGATCATCGGTTAAACTCCTGAATTTTAACCAGTAAGAGAAGCCGTCACCGATGTCGACTGTTACCGTCTCCGATACGGGCCAAGTCGCTATCCCCGCGGCGATCCGACGCCGACTCGGCATCGCCCCCGGCAGCAAGCTGGACTTCGAACTGGAAGGAGACAGCATCCGCATCCGGCTGTGCAAAGCTGTTCCCCCATCGCGGGCCGGAGACGGCTATGGATTGCTGCGCTGCGAGCTGCCCGGAGAACGACGGCTCGCGGGCTTCGATGTTGCAGTAGCCATGCGGAACCAAGATGCCGAAGGAATGGACTTCGCGGACGCCCTACACCTGAAAGGCAGCGCCCATTGTATGGCGCTGTATACCTTCGACGACCGCAGGTTCGCGCGGCGTGCTGGCCGGCTCACAGACGGCACTCGCGTGATTGTACCGACCTAAAGGACTGTCGTGACAGATGGGGAACACTGAGGTGTCGGATGCGCCGGATCCATAATCCAAGCACGGTGCCCGACAATTGCCTGCGAGTAATTTTCAGCCCCTGTCCCTGGATTCCGTCGTTTTGCCACAGTTAGCCGTCCTCCAATCGCATCGGTCGGCACCGCGGCGCAACCGGAGCGCGGAAACTCTTCATGAGCGGTGACAACGGCTTTCCCCCGGAAATCCCCGCGGATCTGTATAGCCCACCAGATCGGATTGAGTCCGACCCTCCGGCTGAACCCGACCCTCCGGTGAGCACACGTCCGGCGGAGCTTCCTTTCGATCAACTCAGTTGGGAGACCTTCGAGCGGCTTTGTCTGCGAGTGGCGGCGGAAGGCCGCGACTCCCGCTACGCCAAGCTCTACGGTCGCCGGGGTCAAGGCCAAGAAGGCATCGACCTTTACGTGCGGCGCTCGACCGGGCGATATGAGGTCTGGCAGTCGAAACGCTACAAGGAGTTCACTGCCAAGAAGATCGAGCAAGCCGTCGATACCTTTTGCGAGGGTACATGGCGTAAGCAGTCCGATACCTTCGTACTCTGTGTTGCCGCATCACTTCAAGACACAAAGATTCAGGGCGAAATCGAGCGTCAGGCGCGGCGTCTGCGGAAGTCGAATATCGAGTTTCAGCCGCTTGACGCCCAGGGTTTCTCTGGACGTCTTCGGAAGCATCCGGAGATCATCGACGATTTTTTCGGTCGCCCCTGGGTCGCCGCGTTCTGCGGTGAGGATGTTGCGCGCCAGCTTCGCGAGCGTCTGCCGGTCGAAGAGGCCGCGGAACTCCGCAAGTCGCTCGGTGCTCTCTATCGAAACTACTTCGAGATATGGGATTCGGGAGCCAACCTGCCCGCCGGCTTCAGGGACGAGTCACACCGAGGGTTACCGCTTCGGGAACGCTACATCGAGCCCGACCTGATCGAGTCGACGCGAGTGATCAACACCCAAACCGGGGCAAGGCCCGATGGCAATGACAACACCTTCCGGCCGAAAGACAGCGAGTCTGACCGGCGGGCCAACGCACCACCGGTGCCCAGGACGGAGATCGTCGAGCAGAGATCGCCGGCGTTCAGTTGGATTTCCAGGCACGAGCGGAGCATCCTCCTCGGCGAGGCGGGTTCGGGCAAGTCGACCTTGCTGCGCGTCCTGGCCCTGGAGATCTTGGCGGAAAAGCCGAACAATGCGATCGTTCAGGCGCGATGGGCGGGATACCTGCCTATTTGGTTGCCCTTCTCCTTCTGGACCGAGAGCATTGCGTCGGCACCGGAATCCAGACAGCTCAAGGCGTCACTGCGTCGCTATCTCGAAGAGCTTGATGCGCCTGAGCGGCTTTGGCCCCTGGTTGAGCGCGCGTTGCGAGATCGGCGTCTTCTCTTGTTGGTCGACGGCTTGGATGAGTGGGCCAATGAGCAGGCAGGTCGCACGGCGCTCGACCTGTTGCGCGGTTTCGTCGACAACAACCGGGTCGCTGCCATTCTCACCAGCCGTCCCCTCGGTTATCAGCGGATCTCCGGTCTCGATGACCGCTGGCGTGTGACAGAGCTGGCGCCCCTGTCTCGACCCCAGCAGCAGGAGCTGACCTATCGTTGGTTTCGGCATGTTGGTACCACGACGGCCCACCCCGAGGGACCGCATCGCGATGACCGGCAACATAACCGGATCGCTCGGGAGCAGGCCCGCGGTTTCATCGCGGAGCTCCATCAGCAGATGCAGCTCGCCATCCTGGCCGGGATTCCGCTGCTGCTGTGGGGCCTGATCGCTTTGCACCTGTCTCAGGCGCGCCTACCCAGGAACCGCTTTGCCGCCTACCAAAAGCTCACCGAACTGCTGCTGCACAGTCACCCGGCAAAGCGGCGCGCGGCGGCGCTGAACCGCGGCGGCGAACCTGGATTGTCGCCGGAGGCCCAGGATGACGCCCTGGCGTGCCTGGCCTTCGAGGCGCTGATCCACGGCGAGCAGGCCGCGCTGGAGGACGACCGGGCCAAGACAAGGCTTGTCGACTACATGGCGGAGGAGCTTGGCTACTCCCGACAGGAAGGCTTACGCGCCGGCGAGGCATTTCTCGACATCGGCTCGGATGCGACCGGCCTGCTGATCCACAGGTCATCCCAACATTTCGGGTTCATGCACCGGGCGTTCCTGGAATTCTTAGCGGCCGCTTACATCTCGCGCCTGAACCTCGACGAACAAACCAAGTTGATCCAATGGCATGGCCGAGACCCGCGCTGGCGGGACGCGATCCTCGCAACCATCTTTCTGACTCGCCGACCAACGGATACCGAGGCACTGGTCCAAGCCATCGAAGAAGTACGGGAAGGCCCGACCAGCGCCTTCGTTCGGCAACGCATTCTGACCGAACTCGCCTGTGGCCCCTTTCAGCTCCCGCCCAGGCTCGCGAAACGTCTCGCTCAAGATGCCTTTGCCGAGATCGAGACCGGCACCTGGATGCCACAACGCCGCAAGCTCATGGCGCTTATCGTCGACGGTCTGGAGTCGGACAGACTGCGCGGCACCGTTCAGGAACGCATCCGCCACTGGTTTCCGGATCGCTACCGATACCGCAGCGGTATCTACGAGGCGATGGCCCACTGGCCGCAGAGCCGGGAGACCTTCGAGTGCCTTTGGCATGGCCTGCATGGTACCGAAGGTCGTAATCGACGGGCCGCCGCCTTGGCGCTCGCAGAGGCCTATCGCGGAGACACCGAGGTCGAGGAACGACTTAAGCAGCTCCTGTGCACGCCCGCGGAACCGGAGCTCCATGCCGCTACGCTGGACGCCCTGGCCCTCGGTTGGCCCGAGTCGGAGGGCCTGGAGCAACTGGTTGCCGACGCTCGGCAATCACTCGACCCGTCGCTCAGACTGGTGGCGCTCCGGGCGCTGGTCGCCGCGCGCCGGCAAACCGATCAGGACCGAGACGAACTGCTGGCCCTCGCGCTCGGCGGCAGCGGTCTGCCTCGGGAAAGGCGGGATGAGCTGGCGGATGCACTCGTGGCGGGCTGGCCGGCTGACGCAGTGATCAAGGACTTTTGCCTCGATGGCCTCGATGCTTGGACACGACGATCTAGAGAATATCACGAGCGGGTCGAACATGAAGTCGCTTCCCGTGTTCTCCTATGCGGGTATTCGTCCGACCCGGAGATGATTGAACGCTTGGCTGCGGTATTCGAGCAGAAAAAGTACGTTTCGGTCGCTCTCGGCCACGACGCAATGCAGCTCCTGCCGCAAGTCTATCCGAATGCAACCCCGCGCCTGGAAGCCGCGATCGAGGCCTGGATTCCGACCCAACAATATAACGAGCACGAAGTCGCCTATGCGGTACTGGCGATTCGCACCGATAAGGCAAGGAATCAGCTGTTAGAACTCGTGAATGACGCGGAACATCTGCATCACTGGTCCGTGTATGCGCTGGTCGAAGGCTGGGGTATGGATGATCCCCAGGTTTCCGAGACCCTGCTGTCCTTGGCCCATGCCGACGACACGAGCGCGCTGTCCGTCGCGGCTCATCTGCCGGAAATTATTGGTGATCCGCAACGGTGTCGCCAACGCCTGCTCGAACTCGCTCGCCAATCGAGGAACAAGCTCGGATTCACTCAGGTCACAGCCGGGTTGCGCCGGTTGGGAATCTCGGAAGCGGACGATGAGATACTCGAAACACTCCTTGACCAGGATTTCGATGCCCCTAGAGGTTGGCTCACCTACAATCTCGAAACCCTGATGCAGTTCTTCCCCCAGGATGCTCGCGTGAGAGTGCTGGCTCGCAAGGAGCTCGCGCGCGACCCGGAGTACAGCTGTATCGAATCCGTGGCGAGCTGGTACGGCGATGACTCCCAGATGCGCAAGGAGATAGCCGCGGCTCTGAGTCCGCTGCCGGCCCCCCTACGATTAGATCTGGTCGAGCGATTGTCGAAGCTCGTCCCCGAAGACGAGTTCGCCCATTCGCTCTTGTCCGAGTACGAGCGTGACTATGCTGCGCCGGTAACCACGGCCGCCGCAATTGGCTACTACGGGTCCGTGACCCATCACGGGCATCACAGTGAAGATCAGTTGGATCACCTGAGACAGGGGCTGGTCACCGTTGGGGCCGCACGTGACTGCGCGCCACAGGCCGCCTTTGCGGGCCTGTTGACACTGGACAGACTCGACCTGTTTCTCGATCTGAAGTGGTCACCCAACAATGAGCCGGTAAAGGTATCCTTTTACGAATACCTTAACGACTATACCGTTCTTTACCGTCATGTTGCGGTGCATTGGGATCGACTGAAGCAGAAGATTAACGGACCGGAATGGGATCGCTTGAAAGGCATTGGACGTGAGGGCCGCCCGGAATTTAAGTTGCTTGCGCCCCACGTCCAGGATGGCTCCCCGCTGGAACAAAGTATCGTCGAGCGCATCGAGTCGGAAGGGGTCCGGAAGCGTTCCGCCGCTGAATTGTCGCTTTATGCCCGCCGCCGTCCTGGAACGGGCTTGCTGAAGGCCTTGTGTCTGCACAGGCTGGATGCGTCCTCGTCCAGGATGACCCTGCCTGGTATCCATGACGCGATGACGGCGATGGAGATCATCGGCGATCAGTTCGGCGAGGATTCGGACCTCCGAGCCGAGCTTGAGAGGCGTGTACTTGCATCCAAATACGATGACCAGTTTGCACTGATCGCCTTGTGCGCCGGTTGGCCGGGCTGTGATGTGATCGAGGAAGCCCTTCGCTGGTATCGAGAGAATAACCAGCGACTTCATTATCCAACCTTGTTCTACCTGATTTCCGATCAGTACGGTGTCGCGGAGTTCTGCGAGCGCATGGAGGGGATCCTCGGAGACATGAAGGGCACAGTATGGGAAATCTCTTCACGCTGTGCCGCACCCATCATCCGCCGCCTGCGCAACGACGAAGATGCCCGAACAGGTCTCCTCGCAAGGTTGCGCGAGACTTCCACGCCGAATGTAAAGGCGTCCGTGCCGGGATTGCTAGCGGCTGCAAGTGGTATGGATGATGAACTGCGAGGCTGGGCTTTCAACGAGTTGAAAAGGCAGGCTCAGCGTGACGGCGTTTCTGAACATGGCCTGAGTCTTTCCGACGGCACCATCCGGCCGGTTGCGCATGTGCTGATGGAACTGCTGGAAGAAATCCGAGAATGAGAAGCATAGGTTTCGACGGGAAATGCTCAAGCCCGCGTAGGTTGGGGTGAGGGACGAACCCCAACCTACGCGCTACGCACTTCGCCTGACGGTTCTGCGTGTGGATACGATTTTGGCACGAAATGTATGCCGGGCGTCGGGTGGGCTGTGCCCGCCATCACGGCGGGCACCTGACAGCTCTATCATCCCGAGCGCAGCGTTCGTTGGGGAGTAGCCCCATTCCGAATGGTTTTGCGCGCCCGGAAGGACCGGACGTGTTGCGTTTCGACGCCTACAGGCCCGTTGATCACCGAAGCCTCCGTGCCGGCGTCTCAACGCAACCTACACCCATGGTTCCGCCGTGCTGCCCGGACGCGCGGACCTCGCATGGGGTGTAGGTTGCGTTAGTCGCGCGGGGAGATGCTTAGGGGTGGCACGGCCTCGAACGCGGCGTAACGCAACACCTCCGGTCCCCCAACAGCGCCGAATAATTCAGGATTGCTTGAAGTGCTGCGTGGGCGAGTGGCCTGTGGGCACGCGTCGGTGTCCGAGCTGGTTCACCGCGCCGTGGACGCCTGGATCACGAGCTGGCCGGAAACGAGCCCTTCAGAGCGCCGCCGACGTGCGATTGAAGCCGCGGGCAGGTTTTCCTCCGGCATGCAAGCTGGTCGCCTCACGAGATTCCCAATATTGCCTTCAGGCTCTTTTCCACCGCGGCCATTTCAACCGGCGTAAGGGTAGTCAAAGGTCCATCTCCAATGCGGGCACGGTCCAAGGCCCGGGGTTGGTCCGTTACCACCTGACAGGGCTTGAGCAGTCGATCCCGTGCCGGCACCTGCACCCGCCAGATTTTGAAGGTCGGGTAAATCTTGGTGGTCAACGGCAGCACGATAACTAGCGGCGTGAGCGCTCCACCCAGCCTATCGGTCTGCATGATGACGACTGGCCGGATCTTGCCGATCTCCTGTCCGCGCGGAGGATTGAGATTCGCCGTCCAAACTTCTCCCCGGCGCATCACCTCCACCACTTTTCACCGGATGCTTCCGGTCCGGGTTCGCCGGGACGACGCCCCTCTGTAATGTCCAACGACTCATTGTCGAAGGGTAAGCATTCTTCAGCGATTGCTGTCGCTTCACGTCGGATTTCGGGATCGCCATATGCCTGCTTCGCTTCGGCGACCATGGCTGCCATGAACCTTTCCTGCTCGCGCCGGTGTAGGAACTCACGCAAGGCCTCGCGCACCAACTCGGACCGCGGCTTGCGCTCGATCTTGGCCTCCTCCGCCAGGCGTTGTTCCAACCCTTCGGTCAATCGCAAACTCATCGCACCCATAGACTAGACCTCACGACACGAATTGTGGTACATAATGTAGCACACAATGGAAGACGAATAGGATTCGATTTACGGAAGCCGGCACAAGATGGACGACGTGCACCAAGACCTCCCCTCCCAAGACCACCCCCCGGAGCAGACCGAGCTCCCCCTGCCTTTCCCGGAGCTCAACCGGGACCTGCCGCTGCTGCCGGCGCGCATGGTCAATGAGTACCAATATTGCCCGCGCCTGGCCTATCTGGAATGGGTACAAGGGGAATGGGAAGATTCCCGCGACACGGTGGAGGGGCGTTACATCCACCGGCGAGTGGACAAGCCCGGAGGCAAGCTGCCCGCACCGCGGGAGGCAGAGGAGCCGGAACCTATCCACGCCCGTTCCATCACCCTGTCGTCCAACCGGCTTGGGCTCATCGCCAAGATGGATCTCGTCGAGGGCGCGGGCGATCACGTGACCCCGGTCGATTACAAGCGCGGCAAGCGCCCGCACGTACCGCGCGGCGCCTACGAGCCGGAACGTGTCCAGCTCTGCGTCCAGGGCATGATCCTGAGCGAGCACGGCTATCGCTGCGAACAGGGGGTGCTCTATTACGCCGCCAGTCGCGAGCGGGTGCCCGTCCTGTTCGACGAGGAACTGCGCCGCACCACCCACAATGCCATCGACGGCCTGCGCCTGATTGCCGCCGGCGGACAGATTCCACCGCCGTTGGCGGACAGCCCCAAGTGTCCCCGCTGTTCCCTGGTGGGTATCTGTCTGCCGGACGAGGTCAACTTTTTCCGCGGCTCCGAGCTGACACCACGTCCCCTCACGGTTGATCGGGGCACCGCCCTGCCGGTCTATGTCCAGACCCACCATGCCAAGATCAGCAAGCGCGGTGAGCGCCTGGATATCTATATCGGCGACGACAAGGCCCAAAGCGTGCGGCTCATCGATGTCTCCCAGGTCGCCGTCTTCGGCAATGTCTACATTACCACGCCCGCCCTGCACGAACTGATGAGACGCAACATCCCCGTAAGCTGGCACAGCTTCGGCGGTTGGCTCATGGGGCATACCATCGGCACCGGGCACAAGAACGTAGAGCTGCGCACCGCGCAGTACACGGCGAGCTTCGACCCGGCCCTATGCCTGCGCCTCGCCAAGGGCCTGGTGGAGGCCAAGATCCGCAACGCCCGCACCCTGTTGCGCCGCAACTGGAAGGGGTCCACCGCCCCGGATGCCCTGCTCGAAGACCTCCGAGGCGATATCCGTCGGTTGCAGCGAGTCAAAGACCTCCAGGGCCTGCTCGGGATCGAAGGCTCCGCCGCCTCCCGCTACTTCGGCTCCTTCCGCTACCTGATCCGAGACCAGTATCGCAACGAGGCGTTCGGATTCGACTTCAGGACCCGCAACCGCCGTCCCCCGACGGACCCGGTCAACGCCATGCTCTCCTATGCCTACACCCTGCTGGTGCGCACCTGGGTCGTCACCCTGTCGGCGGTCGGCTTCGACCCCTACCGCGGCTTCTACCACCAGCCCAGATACGGGCGGCCCGCGTTGGCCCTCGACTTGATGGAGCCGTTCCGACCCCTGATCGCCGATTCGGTCGTGCTCCAGGCCATCAACAATGGTGAGGTTCGGCCCACCGACTTCGTGCAGGCCGCCGGCAGCGTCAATCTCACCAACGACGGCCGCAAGCGGTTCATCGGTACCTTCGAGCGGCGTATGAGCCATGAAGTGACCCATCCGCTGTTCCAGTATCGGGTCAGCTATCGGCGGCTGCTGGAGCTCCAGGCCCGTCTGTTCGGACGTTTCCTGCACGGCGAGCTCGACGCCTACCCCAACTTCACACCGAGGTAACTCATGGACCAAAGGCTCTACATCGTCACCTACGACATCTCGGATCAAGGCCGCTGGCGCCGGATCTTCAAGCTCATGAAAGGCTACGGCGAATGGCTCCAGCTCTCCGTCTTCCAGTGCCGGCTGACCCCTATTCAACACGCCGAATTGATTGCCCTGCTCGACGCCATGATCCATCATTCCGAAGACCACGTGATGCTGCTTGACCTCGGGGTAGCGGATAAGGTGGTGCCCCGAGTCGTCAGTCTCGGGAAAGCGGATTTCACCCCGATCGAGCACGAGCCGGTTATCGTTTGAGGACCCAAGGCAGCTGGCTGGATCAGGCTGTCCGCCCTGGTCCGTTCGGGGTAGCCGTCGTGGATGGGGTGGACCCTGTGGACCTGGTGGGGCCAGGATGCCCGATCCGGTCCATGCCCGCTGAGTCCATGAACAGGCACGGCACTCAAAAAATGCGTTGTGCGACGCCGTATCGGAAAATCATCAGGATAGGATTCTTCAAGGCCCCATAGCATTGCCGAGCCGCTGCGAGCACGCCGGTAGTACCCGCAACCCCGGACAGCGCTCGCAGAAAATCGCTCTTTAAAAATCAGGTAATTGGCTTATAATTCGAAGGCTCGTTGGGTATCCTGAAGCCTGCTCGCACCGCTTCGCCACAAGCCTTCGAAAACGGCCCGGCAAGACGCGGCAAAAAAGGGCTGCCGCGCGGGCGGTATTCCGCGGCTAATCGCCGCGGCCTCATTGAAGCTGCTCCAGCACGCCGTCCGGCGGGCTGGCGTATTCGGGTATTCCGCGGCTAATCGCCGCGGCCTCATTGAAGCAGGAGCGGGCCGACCAGGGTCGTCACGGCGCGGCCTCGTATTCCGCGGCTAATCGCCGCGGCCTCATTGAAGCCCAGACATCGATCGCGCACGGAGCCACCGAATACCCATGTATTCCGCGGCTAATCGCCGCGGCCTCATTGAAGCTTCGGATTCGGCCATCGTTAACCTCCTCGGTTAGCGTGTATTCCGCGGCTAATCGCCGCGGCCTCATTGAAGCCCCAAGGTTTCGGTTGATTTACGCGGGGGCAAAATCATGTATTCCGCGGCTAATCGCCGCGGCCTCATTGAAGCAGCACGCGGAGCTGATCATCGTGGCTGGGCGCCCCTCGTATTCCGCGGCTAATCGCCGCGGCCTCATTGAAGCCCTCTCTTTGTTGATTTTGGGCCGACAGGCTGTCGGCGGGTATTCCGCGGCTAATCGCCGCGGCCTCATTGAAGCATTCCTGCCGACGATGCGTGGCACTTCTGCGCCAGTGTATTCCGCGGCTAATCGCCGCGGCCTCATTGAAGCAGCCGGCCCTGGACGTGGCCGCCAACGGTGGGGCCTAGTATTCCGCGGCTAATCGCCGCGGCCTCATTGAAGCGTAGAGGGGGTGCGCCCTGGGGTGGAAATCCAGCGGCTGTATTCCGCGGCTAATCGCCGCGGCCTCATTGAAGCCGGGCAGGGTGCTCGCGGTCTCGACCCCGCAGGGCCTGTATTCCGCGGCTAATCGCCGCGGCCTCATTGAAGCATCTCCCGTGATCTCGGCCGACCAGCTCCAGGCCCACGTATTCCGCGGCTAATCGCCGCGGCCTCATTGAAGCTCCTCGACTAGGGTGGGGTAATGAGGGTGCCAACGAGTATTCCGCGGCTAATCGCCGCGGCCTCATTGAAGCCTTTTTGCCACTCGTCGTCTTTGATTTGGCGGGTCCTGTATTCCGCGGCTAATCGCCGCGGCCTCATTGAAGCCCCAGCGACGGCGGCGGGCTGGGGGCCACGGAGGCCGGGTATTCCGCGGCTAATCGCCGCGGCCTCATTGAAGCCGCGATACGGTGCTCTCTCGTCTATCATGTCGATCTCGTATTCCGCGGCTAATCGCCGCGGCCTCATTGAAGCAACACCGTCTGGGGATCCCTATACGAGACTGCGCAGTATTCCGCGGCTAATCGCCGCGGCCTCATTGAAGCCTGTTCTGGGATCAACACGACGAGCTTTTCTACCAGGTATTCCGCGGCTAATCGCCGCGGCCTCATTGAAGCGGCCTGACCCGCGCCGACCTGGACACCGAGCTCACGTATTCCGCGGCTAATCGCCGCGGCCTCATTGAAGCTTATTACTCTTTATTACTCCTGGGGGGTAATTAAGGTATTCCGCGGCTAATCGCCGCGGCCTCATTGAAGCTTTCTTTGTCGTATTGTGGCTGTCCAGGTTCTTTCAGTATTCCGCGGCTAATCGCCGCGGCCTCATTGAAACCCAATGCCATTAAGTTAAGCGTTCGTAAAAACCGACGCGGTTTGTGATCGATCGTGCGCTGTTTTTTTCGCCCTCACCCCAACCCCTCTCCCTTCGAGGGTGTCGTAAAAGGTGAGGCCCGACGCGGTCATTCTCGTTCCCATGTGCTGCGTGGGAAGGTGGCAGCTCTGCGCCGCGGAGAGCATCAGGCCGGTGTCCAGCATTCGTATACACGGGAATCACACCTGCCGGCTGTCCGGCGTTATC